>NZ_JBSPKY010000070.1:0-1695 GCF_053848025.1 Mesorhizobium sp. 128a
GTTGCGGCTTCTTCTTCAACAGATTGCCGGCCAGGAAATCGAGCGGGATCTCGTTGCGGCGGGTCTTTTCGAAAAGGTAGCGGCTGCCGCGCGCCCAGGTCCACATGGCCATGATGATGGCGAAAGCCACCGCCAGAGACGCCCAACCGCCTTCGAACACCTTGACGATGTTGGAGGCAAAAAAGCCGATGTCGATGAACAGGAACAATCCCGTCATCGCCACTGCTACCCACAGCCGCCACTTCCAGATACGCGTCATGACGACGAACAGCAGCACCGTCGTCACCAGCATGTTGCCGGTCACCGAGATGCCGTAGGCGGAGGCCAGTTTGCTCGATTCGCCGAAGCCGACCACCAGCATCATCACCACCAGCGCCAGCAACAAATTGACGCGCGGCATGTAGATCTGCCCGGACTGCCGTTCCGACGTATGCAGGATTTCCAGGCGCGGCAGCATGTTGAGCTGCACCGCCTGCCTGGTCAGCGAGAACGCCCCTGATATGACCGCCTGGCTTGCGATCACCGTCGCCGCCGTCGCCAGGACAACCATCGGGATCAGCGTCCAGCCCTCGTTCATCTCGAAGAACGGATGACCGACATGGCCGTTCTTGGCCAGCACGAAAGCCCCCTGCCCGGCATAGTTGAGCAGCAGGCAGGGAAACACGATCGCCAGCCAGGCGAGCACGATCGGCTTGCGGCCGAAATGGCCGAGATCGGCATAAAGCGCCTCGGCGCCGGTGACGGCGAGGAAGATGGCGCCGATGGTGACGAAGGCGACATCGGGGGAATTGATCAGGAAGGCGACGATGTAGTGCGGGCTCACCGCCCACAGGATTTCCGGATCGGCGATGATGTGGTTGAGGCCGGAAAGGCCGATGGCCAGGAACCAGACCGCCGTGATCGGCCCGAAGATCAATGCCACACCGCCGGTACCGAATCGCTGCACCGAAAACAGGATTGCGAGGATGACCAGCGTCAGCGGCACGACATAGGGTTGGAAGGTTGGTGTGACGACATTCATGCCCTCGACCGCCGACAGCACCGAGATCGCCGGCGTAATAACGGCATCGCCGAAGAACAGCGACGCGCCCACGATGCCGACGGCGAGAATGATCGCCGAGCGCGTCGGGAAACTGCCGCGCGCCAATGCCATCAGCGACAGCACGCCGCCCTCGCCGCGGTTGTCGGCGCGCAACACGAAATTGATATATTTGATGGTGACGATGATCGTCAGCGACCAGATGATCAGCGACAAAACGCCCAGAATATCGCCGCGATCGGCGATCTCGCCGCCGGACGACGCCACCAGTGCCTCGCGGAACGCGTAGATCGGGCTGGTGCCGATGTCGCCGTAGACCACGCCGAGCGCGCCCAGCATCAGCACCTTGGTGCTGTGCTGTTCGATTTCGGGATGGCTCGATTGTTCGACGGGTTCTGCCTCACTACCAGTGTTGGTAAGGGCCATGGACGACACTCCGATAAGCGCGCGGTGCTCTACGCTTGCTGCGATGCAATATCAAGTGCCGTAAGGTTATGGCACTCATGCTTGCAACGCGGGGCTTCTCGCGATCTGCCTGGTCATGGCAGCTTTGGCGGGCTCCGGCGAGGACACTTGTCAAATGGCGACTTGCGTGCCGATTTCAACCACGCGCCCCGTGGGGATCTGGAAATACTCGGTCGCATCGGCAGCCGTGC
>NZ_JBSPKY010000071.1:0-1654 GCF_053848025.1 Mesorhizobium sp. 128a
GCGACTTAGTGAAACTGCTGTCCGCGATTTAGCGGAACGACTGTCCCGTTTTTGCGAAATACGCAGGGGGCGAGCGACAGCGATGGACTTGCCCGTTTCCAACACCCTTTTCGACAATCAGGCGCGCCGCGCCCGCTTGCGTTCGCATTGTTAAAATAGCTCGCGGTTTGCGGCCGGACGATTGGGCTGCTTGATCCCGGCTGCCGCCAGCAGCCCAGCCGCTCCGGCGTGCGTTCGCTCTGAGAAGCACACCCAGCGCCCGGCCCATGTCGGCCTCGAGCACCTCCTGCACCCGCACCGCATCACCTGGTGCGATGCCTCTGGGTTCGTTGACGGCAGCGCTGGCGGATCACACCGCGTTACCGCAACATTAATGAAGAATTTTGTTGCGATAGCATCATTTAAGATTTCGAATTGCGCTAGCGGCGCCACGGTTTTTAGTCGCGGCTGCCAAAACTTTCGATTTAGGCATATTCGCTAATTTATCGGCCTTCCCGAGCAGCGCCTTCGTCGTCTCCGCCCCGCCGGGCTGGCCCAGGATCTTGACGATATCGTTCTTGCTGAGCTTCTGGCCGCCAAACTCCAGCGTCGCCAGCGCCTTTGCCGGTTCTCCCAGCAGCGCCTTCAGCGCCTGCGCGCCACCTTCATTGCCTAGGACCCTGACGACATCGTCCTTGCTGAGCTTGTGGCCACTGAGCTCCAGCATCGCCAGCTTCTCCGCGTTGTCCAGCAGCGCCGTCACGGCCTGCCTCGCGCCGCTGTTCCCCAGGATCCTGAGGACATCGTCCTTGCCGAGCTTCTGGCCGCTGAACTCCAGCGCCAGTCCCTTTGCGTTGTCCAACAGCGCCGTCATCGCCTGCGCCCCGCCATGATTGCCCAGGATCTTGATGACATCGTCCTTGCCGAGCCTCTCGCCGCTGAGCTCCAGGTCCGCGAGCGCCTTTCCGCGTTCTCCCAGCAGGGCCTTCAGCGCCTGCGCGCCACCTTCATTGCCCAGGACCTTGAGGATATCGTCCTTGCTGAGCTTCTGGCCGTTGAACGCCAGCGTTGCCAGCGCCTGCGCGTTGTCCAGCAGTGCTGTCATCGCCTGCGCCGCGCCGACCCGGGCCAGGACCTTGAGGATATCGTCCTTGCTGAGCTTCTGGCCGCCGAGCTCCAGCTCCGCCAGCGCGCGCGAGTTATCCAGCAGCGCCTTCACCGCCTGTGCGGCACCTTCATTGCCCAGGATCTTGAAGATATCATTCTTGCTGAGCTTCTGGCCGCTGAGCTCCAGCGCCGCCAGGTCTTTTCCGCGTTCTCCCAGCAGCGTGTTCAGCGCCTGCGCCACACCCCTGTTCCTCAGGATCTTGACGATATCGTCCTTGCTGAGCTTCTGGCCGCTGAGCTTCAGTGTCGCCAGCGCCTGCGCGTTCTTCAGCAACGCCCTCACCGCCTGCGCGCCACCCTGATTGTTCAGCATCTTGAGGATATCATCCTTGCTGAGCTTGTGGCCGCTGAACTCCAGCTGTGCCAACTCTTCCGCGTTGTCGACAAAGGCCTTCAGGGCAAGCGCTCCACCGGGGCGGTTGCCAATGGCTTCGCACTCCGCGCGTGACAGCTGAAATCTCGTCTTCACCGCTTTGTTCACAAATTCAGGGATTGCAGCCAACCTCTT
>NZ_JBSPKY010000072.1:0-1462 GCF_053848025.1 Mesorhizobium sp. 128a
TGGGCGGATTCAACCGGTCGTCGCAACACCCTCGATCATATCTTGTTTGAGCAACTGGTCGAGAGCCTCTGCAGGCGTTCGCCAATCCAGCGTCTTGCGAGGCCTGGTATTCAGAGCATGCGCTACAGCGCTGAGTTCATCGGTCCCATGCTGGCTGAGATCCGTGCCTTTCGGAAAGTACTGACGCAGCAAGCCGTTGGTGTTTTCGTTGCTTCCGCGCTGCCAAGGGCTTTGAGGGTCGCAGAAGTAGATCTCGAGGCCAGTCTCGATACGGAGCTGTGCATGCTGCGCCATCTCCGCTCCCTGGTCCCAAGTCAAGGATCGGCGCAGGTGCGCTGGTAGTTCCATGATGGTCCCGGCGATGGCGTCGCGGACCGCTTCGGCGCCATGCCCGGCAAGAGCCGGGCCGTTTTTGACAGATTTGTCCCTCCCGTGGCGTTCCATGCGCGGCAGGTGCAGGAGCATTGTGAACCGTGTCGTACGTTCGACCAGCGTGCCAATCGCTGAGCTGCCGAGACCGAGAATGAGATCACCCTCCCAGTGGCCAGGCACCGCTCTGTCACCGATCTCTGCCGGCCGATCACTGATCATCAGCGCGTCAGCTATGAAGGACTTGCCACGGTTACGAGCACGTTCGCGGGGCAAACGCAGCGCTCGCCCGGAGCGCAGACAGGCCGATAGCTCCCGCCTCAGGGCGCCCCGGCCCTGAATGTAAAGCGCCTGATAGATGGCTTCGTGGCTGATGCGCATGGTCGAGTTCTCGGGGAAGTCCAGCTTCAGACGCCGCGCAATCTGTTCCGGGCTCCAGGCTGTGGACCAGCGTCGACTTTGCCGATGAACGGCCCGTCGTCCTTTCCATATCACGACGGGGCCATCGAAGGCGATGCCGTCCGGCGTGGCGATGAGGCCGGAGAGCCGGTCCTGTACGTAGTCACGAAGGGCAGGATTGGTTGCCAGCTTCCCCACCTTCGGCCGCCGTGCTGCTCGATCAGCATGCCACTGCGCGGTAATAGCGCGATAGTCGAAGTCTCCGCCGCGCGTCGCCGAGTTGCGCCTGATCTCGCGGGAGATTGTGCTGGGCGATCGCCCCAGCTTGCGCGCGATTGCACGCACTCCAGTCCCCCGAGCGCATTCCAAAGCTATTTCCTCGCGTTCCTGGAACGTCAGATTTCGGCTCGTGAGTGGCGCCGCCGCAGGCGAAAGGTGTGTGGGAGGCATTCCGCCTGAACTCCGAAACCACCGGATACCCACGGGGCCGGAGACGCCGGCTTCGGCGGCGGCTTCTTCACTCGACAGGCCTGCCGCCACTCCTCGCCAGAACCGGCACAGGTTCTCACGCTGCCACACCGGTGGTCGACCTGGCGAGGACAATATATGCCGCGTAGAGCGCTCCGATTTCCGTCTTCCCGTAACCATAAACACCTCTTGGTATGAGGTGTTGCGACGACCGGTTGAATCCGCC
>NZ_JBSPKY010000073.1:0-1427 GCF_053848025.1 Mesorhizobium sp. 128a
GTGAACTGACCCCCGAAAGTTGGACACAACCTTCGGGGGTTTTGCATGTCCAAATACAGCGAGAGTTTCAAGCGCTCGGTTGTGGATAGCTATTTAGGCGATGATGGGAGCTATGGGAGTGCGGCGTCGACCCATGGCGTTGACGCAGCGACTGTTCGTAAATGGGTAGCTTTGTACCAAGCGCACGGCGATGCCGGGCTATCTGGCAAGTACGGCCGTTACGACGCAGCGTTCAAGCTGTCAGTGCTTGAGCGGATGTGGGGAGAAGGTCTGTCGTATCGGCAGACGGCTGCGTTGTTCAATATCCGCAATGCCAGTTGCCTGACGGGCTGGGAGAAGCGCTATCATGCGTGCGGGATAGAGGCACTCGGCCCTCGTCCCAGAGGGCGACCCATGTCAAAGCCGCCGGCCCCCGCAGTGCCTGTTGCAGCCAGTGACGAAGCCAAAAGCCGCGAAGAACTGCTGGCTGAGCTGAAGCATCTGCGGATGGAGAACGACTACCTAAAAAAACTGGAGGCCTTAACGCAGGGACACGCGCCCAAAAAGCGCAAGCCGTCCAGGCGTTAAGGCCGTTGCATCCGCTTGAGGGGTTGCTCGAGCTGGCGAAGCTGCCGCGCAGCACGTTCTATTACAGACAGAAAGCAGCGACGCGCCCGGATCGCCATGCGGCGTTGAAGGAGGCGATCAAGGCCATCTTCGACAACCACAAGGGCCGCTACGGCTACCGCCGGGTGACTGCGCAACTGCGCCGGTTGGGCCGGTGCGTCAACCACAAGACCGTCCAGAGCCTGATGGCCGGGATGGGATTGAAGTCGCTGGTCAGGCCGAAGAAGTATCGTTCTTACAGAGGCGAGGCTGGGCGGACAGCTCCCGATCTCTTGCAGCGCAAGTTCGGCGCCGACCGCGCCAACCGCAAATGGGTGACCGATGTGACGGAGTTCAGCCTGGCCGGCGACAAGCTCTACCTGTCCCCGGTCATGGACCTCTACAATGGCGAGATCGTCGCGTTCGAGACCGCGCAGCGCCCACGCTTCAATATGGTGGACAATATGCTGACCAAAGCCCTCGCCCGGCTTGGTGCGAACGAACGGCCGATCCTGCATTCCGATCAGGGATGGCAGTATCAGATGCCAGCATTCCAACGCAGGCTGGAAGCCAGAGGCCTCCAACAAAGCATGTCACGCAAAGGCAATTGCCTCGACAACGCCCCAATGGAGAGCTTCTTCGCAATCCTCAAGTCCGAGCTCTTCCATCCCGGAACCTTCGACACCGTCCAAAGCCTGGACGAAGCCATCACGGACTACATCGACTACTACAACCACCGCCGCATCAAACTGAAACTGAAAGGGCTGGCCCCTGTGCAATACAGGAACCAGCCCTTAAACCTACCAACTCAATGAACCGTCCAACTCTACGGGGTCAGTTCA
>NZ_JBSPKY010000074.1:0-1366 GCF_053848025.1 Mesorhizobium sp. 128a
GCGGCCGCCTGAGTTGCGTCGTTGGGAATGGATCTGGAGACGTGCATACAATCCGGTCCGACATTGCGTTGGCCAAAAGAGAATGGGTGCTAGTCAGAGCTAGCTTCGATGCCGATCAATCCCGGCTGGAGTTGCACCAGAGATCGCTGCCAGAGGGAGCCAATAAACCTGTAACACGACAGATTGCAGAGGTGCTGCCGAAGGGATCGTTCGTCGTTGATACCGCTGAGTTTCTTATCGCGGCGCGACAAGCTCGATCGGAAGCAGGCGAAAGGCTCGAAACCGAGCACCACTTCAACGGAAAAATCGAAGCGCCAGCGCTGCTAAATTGCGCACCGCGCGCTGAAGAGCTGAAAGCACTTGTGCCCGCCGCCCTTTCGAAGCCTCGCCGCGAAGATGTAGTGGGAGCATGGGATTTCAGCCTTGAGCAGAGTTCAGACCAGATCAAGGATAGCTCCGCCAATCAGTTGCACGGTCGTCTCGTGAACATGCCCACGCGGGCTATGAAGGGGCACCGTTGGTCCGGGAATTCTCACGATTGGGGTGCCTGTCCGGAGGAGTACGGCGCAATCCATTTCCACGAAGATGATCTCTATGACGCCGAATGGTCAGACGACTTTTCGTTCACGATCCCCGAATCCCTGAAAAGCGGCGTCTACGCTGCGCGTCTTGAGGGGACAGATGTCTCGCCAAGCTACGTCATCTTCTTCGTCAGGCCGCCCAGGGGTGAGGCGCAGAGCGACATTGTCTATTTAGCGTCGACGGCCACCTACATGGCCTACGCAAACCAGCATGTTCTCAGCCGAGATCGCTTTTATGAGACTGGAATGGGGGCCCTGCCGATCATCACCGACGAAGACATCTTCCTGCAGGCGCATCCGGAATTTGGAAAGTCGCTCTACGACCACCACACGGACGGAAGCGGTGTGTGCTATTCGTCGCGCCTCAGGCCGATACTCAATATGGCCCCCAATTCCCGGCATTGGACGTTCAGCGGTGATGGATATCTGACGGCGTGGCTCGATGCCATGGGTACCAAGGTTGACGTCATCACTGACGAGGATCTTCACCGGGAAGGTGAAGAACTGCTCCGCCCCTATCGGGTCGTCTTGACTGGCTGTCACCCCGAATACGTCTCCCTGCCCATGTGGAATGCTCTCGAGACCCATCTGACGCGGGCTGGGCGCCTGATGTACCTTGGGGGAAACGGCTTCTACTGGCGGACCGCGTTCCACCCAACGATGGAGGGGTTGATCGAGGTCAGGCGCGCCGAGGACGGGTCGAGGACCTGGGCTGCCGAACCGGGTGAATATTACATGAGCTCGACTGGCGAGTACGGTGGGTTGTGGCGACGCCAGGACAGGAC
>NZ_JBSPKY010000075.1:0-1227 GCF_053848025.1 Mesorhizobium sp. 128a
GCAACACGACCGACGGCGTTGCCGACACCAAGGGCGCCGACGGCGCGACGGTGATTGGCGTCCAGGCGGGTAACACCAATGCCGACGTCGACAATGCCGCGACACTCGGCACCCAGATCCAGGGTCTCTATGGCAAGCTGACGCTGGCCGCCGACGGCACCTACACCTATACCCGCGATGCCGGCTCGCAAGGCGGCCATGACGACGTCTTCACCTACACCATCAAGGACGGCGACGGCGACACCTCGCACACCACGCTGACCATCTCGATCGGCAACTCGCCGCCGGTGATCACCGACCTGACGCCGGCCGCCAATGGCGGCGACGTCACCGTCAACGAGGACGACCTTTTGGCCAGCCGCGGCGTTGGCGAATCGGCCGGCTCCGACACCTCGAAGGAAAGCACCACCCAGGGCGGCACCTTCACCATCTCCTCGCCCGACGGCATCGCCTCGCTGACCATCGACGGCCACGCCTTCATCACCAACGGCGTGTTCACCGCCAGCTCCTTCACCACCGCGCTCGGCAATACGCTGAACGTGACCGGCTACAATCCCGCAACCGGCGCCGTCAGCTACACCTACACGCTGCTCGACAACGAGGCGCACGCCGCCGCCGGCGGCACCAACAGCCTATTCGAGAACCTCGCCGTCTCGCTCACCGACCAGGACGGCCAGAACGCCACAGGCACGCTGTCCGTCAACATCGTCGACGACGTGCCGACCGCAAACGCCAACACCGACAGCATTGCATCGGGCCAGTTCGGTCCGGCCACCGGCAATGTGCTGACCAACGACGTGTTCGGCGCCGACGGCGCTGCCGTGGTCGGCGTCGTCGCCGGCGACACCAATGCCGCCCTCGACAATACCGCGACGCTGGGCACCCAGATCCAGGGTCTCTATGGCAAGCTGACGCTGGCCGCCGACGGAACCTCCTCCTATACGCGTGATGCCGGCTCGCAGGGCGGCCATGACGACGTCTTCACCTACACCATCAAGGATAGCGACGGCGACCTGTCGCACACCACGCTGACCATCTCGATCGGCGATGCAACGCCCACCGACAGCATCCCGGCGCCAGGCCTTGCCTCGACCACCGTCTACGAGGCCGGCCTGCCGGCACGCGCCGGGGAACCTTCGGGCTCGAACGAGCCTGCGAATTCGGAAACGACCTCGGGTACGATCGGCTTCACGTCGCCGGACGGCCTGACGACAGTGTCGCTCGGTG
>NZ_JBSPKY010000076.1:0-1223 GCF_053848025.1 Mesorhizobium sp. 128a
GGTGGGTTCAACCGGTCATCGCAACACCTTCTGTAGCCTATCGGCCGGCGTTTCGAAGTCCAGGGTTTTTCGGGGTCGCTGATTGAGCCGCAGGGCGACGGCGTTGAGTTGGGCCTGCGAGACATGGGAGAGGTTAGTTTCTCTCGGGAAGTACTGCCTGAGCAGACCGTTGGTATTTTCGTTGCTGCCGCGCTGCCAGGGACTTCGCGGATCGCAGAAGTAGACCTGTAGATCGGTTGCAACGGTGAAGCTTTTGTGCCGAGCCATCTCTTTGCCTTGGTCCCACGTTAGCGAGCGCCGCAACTCTTCGGGCAATGTGCCGATCGTCTGGGCGAGGGCCGCCACGACGGTGGCCGAGTCCCTCCTCGCTACCCTTACAAGCATCGTGAACCGGCTGTGCCGCTCGACGAGGGTGGCGATGTGCGTGTCGTTCGCCCCGGTGAGCAGATCACCCTCCCAATGGCCTGGGATGGCGCGATCCTCAGCCTCGGCGGGGCGCTCGCGGATGGAGATCATATCGAGTATTTGTCCTTGCCCCGTCCGGCTCTGTGCGCCTTTGGCGAGCCGCATCTGTCGTTTGGTACGCAGGTGCGCTGTTAGTTCCTTCTTGAGCACCCCTCGCGACTGGATGAATAGACTGCGATAGATCACTTCATGAGATATCCGCATGCTTGGATCGCCTGGGTACTCTCGCCTCAGCCAGCCCGCTATCTGCTCCGGGGACCATTGCAACGCCAGCTTTTGCGCCACCCGCCATCGTAGCCGCCCAGAGCACGCCAGGCGACACTGCTTCGGGCGCAGCGCTCGCTCCCAAGCATGCTTGTCGGCCCGGGTTGCACGATACGCTTGTGCGCCGCCATTGCGCGAGATCTCGCGACATATTGTCGATGGGGATCGCCCGAGACTTCGTGCAATAGCGCGGATTGCAAGACCCGCCGCGATCCCGCGAGAGATCTCTTCGCGCTCCGCCAGCCCGAGCGTCAAGGCCGCTCTACGTCTAGCTGACGGAGCAATGCCGCCGTGTAAGGATACGATCCGCTGAACGCCGGTCTTGTTCCGGCGGTCAAGTGCCCGCGAGATCGACGAAATGCTCTGACCTCGCTTCCATCGCTCCCAAAGCTCGGCCTTCTGCGCTGACGTAAACCAGATCCGTGACGTCACCATGCAACACCTCCTCATCCTCTCAGATTAAAGCGTGTTGCGATGACCGGTTGAACCCACCG
>NZ_JBSPKY010000077.1:0-1162 GCF_053848025.1 Mesorhizobium sp. 128a
GCTAGTTGAGGACCTTTGGATCGCCGATGCACAATGCCCCAAGTATACAACGTCCCCAGCCAACCAATAAGCTTTGGTCGGAGTAGTGCTTGTCAGCGTCTTGGGTGACGGCTGGAGCTGGAGCGGTCATTACAATGGCCAACGCCGTGGCAGCAAGTATCGTTCGTGGCCAGTGAGACCACAATTTCAGGAGCCTTGAGCGCCCCATAGCGTCTTTTTCTGAGGTAGGCATTTTTCGTTTTCCTTTTGGATCATCACGGATTTGAAGAGGATCTGGTGTTATGTGCCATTGGGAGAGCCGGCGAAGCAGCCGATATTCATGTGGTCGAGTCATAAGTTCTCCTGAATGTTTGTTTTACGAGAACCCTTATGGAAAGCGGTCTGCGGGATGGCGATCCTGTCTGATCGCAGCGAGAGCCAACGGAGCTGGGGCGTCCCACGGGATGCGCAGCCTGTATTGCGTTCGGAGGAATTTCATGTGAACTCCTGGGCTAAAGACTGCGCGACGGGCCATGTCGGAACACGTATCATGGCTATGAATATGCAATTGGCATGCCACCAAAAGGGTTTTGAGCAGCGACCCCAAATCGGAGGAGTCGCCCCCTTGGCCGGCTTGATCCTAACCCCTAGGATGTCTGGATCTGAACACAGATTGTCGTCAATCGGACGCGGACAAAATGCTGTGACCAGCTTTGGCACCGGCTGACGCCAGAGTTCTCGGTTGAGAATTGCGCATCTGAGAGCGGGATTGAGCAACAGGCGATCGCCGGGGCCGGTCGAGTTGCGCAGCCGTGTGTTGCTGTTAGCGTGGCTGCATAGGGCCGCAGGTGTGATCCGAGCGCCGAATGCTGGCGCCGTTCGCTGCACCCGGCGCCCATCTAGCGATCACTGATCGCGCGTGATCGAGGTCATACTGAGAGTATCTCGTGCAATCGCTCGTCCCGCCGCGGCCGTTCAAGGCTTCGCAGATTCCGTTCTGCATCGGCTTGGAGCGACAAGGTGCTGGCCTCCTGCCGTCAGGCGAGCATGGCGTTCGAGGTGGACCCGGTGCCGTGGTCCGACGGAAATCAGATTGCGTCTCGCCCCGACTTGGCAAGTGTCCAGACGGATGAAAGACGAAGCCTCTATCCTTCTCTTGAAGCTGCTGCGTTGTCCCTAGCCT
>NZ_JBSPKY010000078.1:0-1157 GCF_053848025.1 Mesorhizobium sp. 128a
TGTGGGCCTGTTGCGTAATTGGCTGGTTGTGATTCTGTGAGTGGGAAGCTCGGAGGGAATCGCGATGGCGGTGAAGCAAACGGGACAGTTGAGCCTGGTGGAGGCCTTTCTGGGCCAGAAGCTTGCTAGCGGTTCATCGCCGCTCGACCGTCTGTCCGGGCTGGCGAAGTGGTACCGCTTCGAGAAGCTGCTCAATCCGCTGCGCGATGGCGGGCCGGGACGCGCTGCGTGGCCCCCCTTGGTTCTATTCAAAGCGCTGTTGCTGCAATCGCTCTATGGGCTGTCGGACCGCGAACTGGAAGAAGCGCTTGGCGACCGGTTGTCGTTCCGGCGCTTTGTCGGGCTTGGTCTTGAGGAGAGCATTCCCGATCACACAGTGCTGTCACGCTTTCGCAACCTGCTCGTCAGCGAAGGATTGCTGGAGAAGCTGTTTGGCGAGCTGGACCGGCAGTTGGAGAAAGCGGGCGTGATCTTGAAGCGTGGCACGATGCTTGATGCGACGCTGATCAATGCCGTCTCGACCCCGCCGACAGCTGAGCGGCCTTCGAAAGATGCTGATGCCCGCCCCACCGTGCGCAAGGGCAAGGACGGCTTCACCTTCGGCTACAAGGCCCATGTTGGCGTGGATGAAGGCTCTGGGCTGATCCGTACGGTGATCACGACACCGGCCAACGTCAACGACACGGTGATGGCCGATGCCTTGATCTGTGGCGACGAGAAGACGGTATGGGCGGATGCCGCTTACGACACGCACGCCCGTCGTGCCCGGCTCAAAGCCGAAGGCAAGAAGGCGCGCATCGCACGCCGTCCCAACAAGCATCATGCACTGACGGTGCGGCTCAAGCATTACAACCAACTGATTGGCCGGCGGCGGGCGGCGGTGGAGACCACTTTCGCCACGCTCAAGAACCGCATGAAGCTGACCAGGATCCGCTATGTCGGACTGGCCAAGGCAGCCGGTCAGGTGACGATGGCGGCGATCGCCTTCAACATGCGCCGATGGGCTGCCATCACGGGATAGGTGCGCCCGCAGTCAGGCCGAATGGCCCAAACACACACCTCAAACCTCAAAACAAGGCCTCAATCCCCAAGAGGCAAGCAACGAACCACTGTATTCGCATCCCGGCCGCACTCTCTCGTACTGTGCAACAGGTCCC
>NZ_JBSPKY010000079.1:0-1134 GCF_053848025.1 Mesorhizobium sp. 128a
TTTTGAAACGGGGATTTTGCGATGACGACAAAGCCGAGCGGTCAGTTCAGTTTTGTGGAGGCTTTGCTGCCACAGGGTCTTGGTCGGATCGGTCGGCTGGACCGGCTGTCGTCGCTGGTGAAGTGGTATCGCTTCGAGAAGATCCTGGCGCGGCTGCGCTCGCCGGCTGGGCCAGGGCGGCCTGCGTACAATTCGCTGGTGATGTTCAAGGCGCTTCTGCTGCAATCCTTGTATGGGCTGTCGGACAGCGAACTGGAGGAGGCACTCGCCGATCGGCTGTCGTTCCGCCGTTTCGTTGGGCTGACGCTCGACGAGACGGTGCCCGACCACACCACGCTCAACCGCTTTCGCAGTCTTCTGGTCGAGGCCGGGCTTCTGGAGAAGCTGTTTGGCGAACTGGACCATCAGTTGGACAAAGCCGGGCTGATCCTGCGGCGCGGCACGATGCTCGATGCCACGGTGATCGAGACGGCGGCGGCACGGCCACCCGGTGGAGCCGCGCAGGAGGTGGGCGAGGTCGGCGATCCCGATGCCGGCTTTACGCGCCGGCAGGGCAAGCCTGGCTCCTCCTACGGCTACAAGGCCCATGTCGGTGTCGACCAGGGTTCTGGTCTGATCCGCCGGGTGAGGACGACAGCGGCCAACGTCAACGACACGGTCGAAGCAGATCATCTGATCTGTGGCGACGAAGGCGCGGTGCTGGCGGATGCGGCCTACCACACCAAGGCGCGCGAACTGTCGCTGAGGCAGCGCGGGATCAAGCCGCGGCTGATGCGACGAGCCAACAAACATCATCCGCGCCTGCCGGCGCGCCTGAAGCAGTTCAACCAGCTGATCGCCCGGCAGCGCTTTGCCGTCGAGACGACCTTCGCCACCTTGAAGAACCGCATGCGACTTTGCGCCATTCGCTATCGCGGCCTGGCCAAGGCGGCAGGACAGATCCTCATCGCGGCCATGGCATTCAACATGCGCCGCTGGGTGACGCTGGCCACCTGAACCTGGGTCGCACTGCGCCCGAAATCCACCGAATACGCCAACTCCTACCCCATCCGGTCGCAAACCCGCGCCGGAAACCACTTCGCTGCGCCCCTGCCGTCTCTCCAGGCGTCCAAAGCCTAATAACGCAACAGGCCC
>NZ_JBSPKY010000007.1:0-267256 GCF_053848025.1 Mesorhizobium sp. 128a
GTCACCATGCAACACCTCCTCATCCTCTCAGATTAAAGCGTGTTGCGATGACCGGTTGAACCCACCGCCTCATCTTGGTCATTCGGAGCCATTTCGCTGTTGCCCGAAAGCGGACATGACTTGCGCCGGGCTTTTGGTCATGGTTGCGCTGTGCAACTGGGGTGCCGCTCCCAAGATTAGACCCCGCGAGACTGGCCCATCAGTGGTTGGAGGCACGGCGGCACTCCGTGCTACCCGGCTGCGCGAAAACGACTGATAAAGCCTTGATGCCGAACCCAGATGCAAACTGAAAGCGCGTTCGGTTGTAAGCAGTATTCGTGCGCTTGTACTAGCTTTCTCTAGGGAATGGCTCATGGAACGTCGCCTCGCCGCCTAAACCTCCCCGATATGGGCTCTGGGGTTCTTTTCGGTGGTGGCTCAGGCCGGACGTGCCGGGATGCGACTTCCGAGCTCGCGAGGGCCACCTGCAAAAACAACTCGACTCATAACGTGAGTGGTAGCTAAATTAGCATTGGCTTACATCAAGTCCCTTTCAGGTGGTGAGCACGATGCTTCTTCCGCGGTTCTTGGTTGGGATGTTCACCACGTCGACCGTTGTGGCGATCTGGACTTACATAGCAACCGGGTCCGTCTGGAAAACGCTCGCCTGGACCGCACTCACGTTGATTATTTTGCAAGTTGGATATTTCCTTCTGGCCTTTTGGCTTTTCAACCAGCGCTCGACCAAAAGCACCGACGCAATGCCGGAGCCGGTCATCCCTGTTAAACCAATGCGTCGAGACGATGGTGTTTCATCACGGTGAATGCCTAGTTACCTGACTCTGGGAGGGTGCGGAGTGTTCGGCGAGCCCATTACCGTTCTCATGGTGAACGAGTATCCTGACTACATTGATGCACAAGTATGGGCTGCTGAGCTGAAAAACCGCGTGCCGCAGTTGGAGTTCAGGCTTTGGCCAGACGCCGGGAACAAAAGCGAAATAGATATTGTGTTGATCGACAAGGGCGCCAGTCCTGGCTTTTTTGACGGCATGACGGGGCTAAGCGCCGTCGTCTATTTGGGGGCCGGTGTCGAGGGTATTGATCTTCAGAGCTTTCCCAAGGGTGTTCCGCTCATCAGGCTCGCAACGCGCGAGCAGGCTTCGGAAGTGGTGCAGTACATCGTCCTTCGCGTTCTCTGCCAGCAACGGCATGTTGCCGATTACATGGGTCTGCAAACTCGCAAGGTTTGGAAACCGCTCGCGCCGCGGAAGATCTCCGAGACAAGAATTGTTGTGCTGGGTGCGGGGCGGATCGGTGGCTGGGCCGCAAAGCTGTTTGCGGACTTGGGCTACGACACGGCAGTCTGGTCTCGCCATCAAAAGACCCTTCCTGGCATACATAGTTACTTTGGTCGCGCCCAGCTCGCGGACGCACTCGCAAGTCGGGACTACGTTATCTGTTCACTTCCCCTGACTGGTGACACTCGCGGGATACTGAACTCCAGTGCGTTTGGGAAAATGAAGCGAGGTGCCTATCTTGTGAATGTCGGCAGGGGCGCGCATGTCAACGAAGCCGACCTGATCCGCGCCCTCGAGGAAGGTCAGCTTTCTGGTGCTTGTCTTGACGTGTTTGAGCGTGAACCCCTGGAGGCTTCATCGCCGTTGTGGACTCATCCCAGGGTGACCATCACCCCTCATGTCGCTAGCTTCTGGGTGGATTCTGGAATCGACCAAGCCGCCGATCTCTGCGGTCAAGTTGCAAGAGGAGAGCCTCTGTCCAACAAGATTGACCTCGAACGGGGTTATTGAATCGAAGTAGCGCCTTTGACAGGTTCCGATCTTCATGAAGCGTGGACATCAGCGAGTACGTCGCCATATCCGGGTTGCGAGCCGTCGGGCAGCGTTGCGGCTGAGCGCTCAAGCTGCTGCCGGCAGCCGCGGGCGATACGCGTGCATCGGCCCAATACCTGCCAGCGCAATCCGTCCGAACAGCCCTTCGAAGCAAATTGAAATCGACCGGAACGGTTCAGCCAGGCCACTTCGAAAGTATTGAGGAGATCGCCACCATCATGAGCGCTCAAGGTTTGCCCAGCGTTCTCGCATTTGAACGCTACGACCCGACTGACGCCTCGCTGGACTGGCTGCGCGAGCGTGGGGTCAACGTTATTTTCGGCCACGCGCTCTGGGAAATGCCGTTCAAGCGCTTCACCGAGGATGAGCTGATTGCCAAGGCACATGGCTGTGTCGCCTTGATGGGGGCAAGCGGTACCCGCATCACCAGGCGCGTCATGCAGGCGCTTCCGGATTTGCGCTACATCTCCAAATACGGCATTGGCGTCGACAGAATCGACATCGACGCCGCCACCGAGCACGGCATTCTAGTTTCGAGCACGCCGAACGATTTTCAGATCTTCACCGTCAGTGAGCACGCGGTCGCCCTGATGCTGGCTGTTGCCAAACAACTTGGCACGTGGACGCCGGAATTCATGCGGCGTGGCGGATGGCGCGGCCTGACACATGGTGCGACGCTGCGTGGCACCACCGTCGGCATCCTCGGCCTTGGCCGCATCGGTCGTGGCGTGGCGCAACGGCTGTCGGGGTGGGAAGCCCGCATCGTTGCTTATGATCCCTTTCTGAAGGAAGCGCCTGCAGGCATCGAACTCGTCGACTTCTCCACCCTACTGGAGCAATCCGACTTCCTGACGCTGCACGCAACGCCTAGCCCGGACAACCATCACATTCTGAACGCCGCCGCGTTCGCTAAGATGAAACCGTCAGCCATCGTCGTCAACACCGGGCGCGGATCGCTGATCGACTACACGGCCCTGCGAGCAGCTCTGGCCAATGGCCAAATCGCGGGTGCGGCCCTCGACGTATTCGACCACGAGCCGCCCAAGACCGACGATCCGCTTTTCTCTCTACCCAATGTCTTGTGTACACCGCATGTAGCGGCCTGGACGACAGAAGGAACCAAGGCCATCGGCTGGCATGCGGCCAAGAACCTGTGGGCCATGATGAGCGGCGAAGGACAGGCCGATATCGTCAACCCGCAAGCGCGTGCAGGAGGTCGTGAATTTGTAAATTGATATTAATCTGGTGCCCCTATGTACCACTACAAAATTGAGAAACAAAGCAAGCTTATTCCTCAACTGCGGGCTCAGTTTTACACGACTACCAACAAGTATTGGCGATCAGCTTGCGATGCCGCAATTCCGTTGGGCGCCGACCGGTACGATCTCGTAGCCGAGGTCGATTAATCGGAGTTTCAGCTCATCGAAATGTCGCTTTGAGCCGCTGACGATCAGTTCAGGTGCATAGTTCCAGCCATTGCGGGCAGCATCGGCCACGATATCGGCATAAAGACGCATGCTGGCGATTTTCACATCCGACTCCAGCAGCTGCCTGCATCCGCTTGCGAACGACGGCGGCGGTGCGTTGGACAAACACAGGATCCCGGATACCAGACCAATCGAAACAGCGCGCATGAAAGGCTCCTTTCGCCGATGCAACCCTTTTTGCTGTAGGGGAATTTGCATCGAGTCTGGCAGCAGGGGGATCGGGCAGATGGTGTATTCGGGCTCCAGCATTTGTAGTATTTTGCCTATGCAAAAGCTGAAACCGTACCGATCGGTCTGCCATGAGCCGCATCGAGACATCTTCACCCGGTCCCGGCGCGCTGTCCGATCGGGAGCGCGCGGTGGCGGAGAAATTCGCAGCCGGACTGACTTATCGCGAGATAGGCGAGGCGCTGTTCATCGCCCCTTCGACCGTGCGCACCCATCTCGTCTCGATCTATGACAAGCTCGGCGTGCGCAACAAAGTTGCGCTTGCCTCACAGATCAATGGAGCTCTCGACAAGGCTATGGACGGGCTGCCGCCTTCGGCAGAAGCCTCTCCCGTGCTCGCCATATTCCCCATCGAATGTCTGCAGTCGGACGAGCAATGGCGCCGCTTTGCCGACGGCCTTTCGTCGGACATCACCATCGACCTGGCGCGCTACGCGGACCTGCCGGTTATTGCCTTCCACACTATGAAATCCTTGGACAGCAAACCTGCCGATTTCGCCGCCGACGGCAAGGCGCTTGGGGCCACCTACATCATGTCAGGTCAATTGCGTGCCGACGAGCGGCGGGTTCGGTTATCGATAGAGCTCGCCGATGCGAGCACCGGCGTAAGCCTATGGAGCGAGCGCTATGACCGCCAGGTTGAGGATGTATTTACGCTGCAAGACAGCCTGACGGAAAGCGTCATTAATGTGATCGCAGGCAGCTACGGCGCGCTTGCGACGCTCGGACGCAACGCGATCCGCCGCAAACCGCCGGCCAGTCTACGTGCCTACGACTGTTATCTACTTGGTGTTGAACAACAGGACACATTCAGCCGCGCCGGCACCGCCGAAGCGATACGCCTGTTTTCACGCGCGGTTGAACTTGACCCAACCTTGGTCAGGGCATGGACCGCGCTTGCCTATGCCTATTCGATCGAGGGTGCCAACGGCTTCAGCAACGACCCGCAGGGCTCGATCGAGAACTGGCGGACGGCGGTCGAAAAAGCGATTCTGCTGGATCCCATGGACAGCGTCGCGTGCAATTGCCTCGGCGACGTCCGGGGGTGTCTTGGCGACATCGAAGGAGCCGAGCGTGCGTATCGCCGTGCCTTCGAATGTGGCTCCAACCATGCCGATACGTTGACGCTGCTGGCCGGCAGCAGAGCGCTGGTCGCTGGCGATCCGACCGAGGCGCTGCCGCTGATCGAGCGTGCCATGCGCCTCAATCCGCTGGCCCCCCCTTGGTATTTCGGCATGCTGGGCCGCATCCTGTTCACGGCCGGCAGGTACAGGGAAGCCATCGCGGCGTTGCGCAGAAGTACACTGGATTCTCCGAATGTACTTTTGTTTTTGGCGCTGGCACATTCGGCCGTGGGCGAGGCGGGCGATGCGGGTAGGATCGAGGTCCGCCTGAAAACCGAATTTCCGGATTTTTCGGCCGAGCGTTTCATCACGAACTATCCGGTGACTAACCCCGACGCGGTGCGGGCCATACGCCACGCCGCGAAAGCCCGCATTTCGCAATGAGGCGCACGACCAGCTTGCGTCTGCTTTCCCAGGGCAGTTCCTGAAAGCCGCCCGACCGGAAGCGGCCCAGTTCGCCCGCCCCACGTCAAGAACGCCAAGGAGCGGCTAAAAAAGCCAGACTTCGACCTTCCTCATTTGCCAAGATACGGCCATAAGACGCCGAGGCTGGCGTGCTTCATGGGTCATAGCAATTCGACCTAAAGCTGCGTGACCGCCCGCTGTTTCGCAGTTTTTCGTCGCGCATGGTCATGCCTTGTGCCGAATTAGGCACGATGCCTGGCGTAAGATCGCGGCGAGGTCAACGCGACACGTGTGACCCATTTAGCCATAACTCAATCGGAGGGTCTTCACAGTGCCAGTCGTCAGGGGTCCTCAAGCTTTTCCGAGGTCTGAATTTCTGCGGAGGCTGTCCGCGGTTAAACACGAGATGGAAGCGCGGGACCTCGATGCCGTTGTGGTGACTGATCCCGCGCATGTCACTTACCTTACCGGATCCACCGCGCGATCTTATGACTCTAGAGGCTTGGTGGTGACGGCGCGCGACGAGCAACCGACATTCATTCTACGCTGGATGGATACGCCGGCAGCCATTCAGGAAACATTTCTGGATCGCAGCAATATCGTCGGCTATCCCGAAGAACTGATGGGCGACTCCAACAAGAATGGCTTTGACGCGGTCATTGATTTCCTTCTTGACGGCGGCTTTGGCGGTCGCGGCATCGGTCTCGAGCTTGGAAGTCTTGCGGCCGAAACGGCCGAGAAGTTTAAGACGCGGCTTCCCGAGGCCAAGATTGCCAATGTCGCGGGCATGATCACGCAAATCCGGAGCGTCAAGTCGGATCTCGAGATCGAAGTAATGCGAGAGGCGGCCGCCATAGCCGATGCGGGTGTGTTGCGAGCATCGCAAATCATGAAGCCCGGAGTGCGGGAGGCCGATGCAATCGCCGAGATCATTGGCGCGCTGGCGCATGGAGCCAATGGCAAGTCGGGCACATGGGTTACAACGCCGTTTCTCTGCGCATCGGCTCGAATCGGCACGCCCCATGTGACATGGAGCGAGGACGTGTTGCGACAGGGGTCGCAGATCAACTTGGAAATTGCAGGCGTGCGGCATGGCTATACCGCGCCGATATGCCGAACTTATTCGCTAGGGAAACCCTCTGAGCGGTTGTTACGAATCCACGAAGCGCAGATGGCGGGTTTAAGTGCCGGCTTGAGCTCGGTTCGCGCCGGCGCCGTCATCGGCGATGTTGCCCAGGCAATTCATATCGCCACCGAGAAACACGGGTTCATCAAAAGATCTCGCCCTGGCTATGGCATCGGTATCGATTGGATGGAAACGACACTCAGCCTGCAGCGCGGGAACAAGACGCTGTTGAAGGCCAATATGACATTCCATATGCATCTTGGATCGTGGGTCGAAGAAGACTTTGGCTATGTTATCAGCGAGAGCATTCGGGTGACCGACACCGGCGTGGAAGTTCTGACCAAAACACCACGCGAACTGTTCGTGCTGACCTGAGCAGTTCGAGGGCGAAAGTAACGTCAACGGGATCACCTAGAACGCGGCGAACCCGGTGAATACGGATGGGAGCGTGTTGCGTTCGGGGGTCCGCAGCTAATCAAATCTTGCCGCACTCCGCCTTTCTTCGAATTCCTTTGAAACGCACATCAGCTGGAGGACCGATGCCATCTTCGCCCCTGCATAAACTGGGTGTCTTGGAACTTGAATACGGACTGCTTCCCAACAGCTCCATCCACTATCCTGTCGGGGCGGTACTTCATCCGGAAACTTTTGGAATTCCCGTCATCAAGGAAACGGTTGCTAACGGTTGGGCTGATCAACTGATCCCAGGCGACCCGAACCTCGAAGAGTCCTGTGTGGCAGCGGCTCGCCGGCTGGTCGAACGCGGCGCCTCGATAATTGCGGCTGATTGCGGTTTCTTTGTTCGCCACCAGCGCGCTGTGGCCGCAGCCGTCCCGGTTCCCGTTGCGCTTTCGAGCCTGTTAATGACCAAAACCGCGTTTCGCCTTATGCCGCCGGGCAAAAAACTGGCTGTTGTCACTGCGGATGCAAATTGTTGTAGCAGGGACTTGCTCGGCGTCGACGAAGCCGACCAGGCTAGAATTGTGATTGGGGGGATTGAAGGCGGCGAGTTCTGGCATCAGTTTATGAAACGCCCACCAGCAGCATTTGACTATGGGACCGTAGAAAAAGATTTCGTTGCCTGTGTCGAGAAACTGCTCGCCGAGCATTCCGATATCGGAGCGATCTTGTTTGAATGCACTGCGATTCCAATCATCGCTCCTGCGATGCGCAAACTCTCCAAGCTCCCTCAATATGACGTCAACAATCTTATCCGCATGTTGATAAGCGCGGCCGGCTGACCGATCTGCGCGGCGGCTGTCGCCAGACTGACCTGACGTTAGTCGGCACTAGCTGGCGTGGGTCGAGGCAATGTCGAGCAAGCCTTGCGTCTGCAAGGATTTGGCACGCTAGGCAAAATTTGCTGGGGCGCGGCGTTGTCGCGGATGGCCAAGGCTTCTCGCCATCTGGCTACGAGATGATTGGATATACAAACTGAATTTGACGCGCATTGCCCGGTTGCTGAATGATCCAGTCAAGAGCGGCAAATTTGGTCCAGCCCCAAAAACACAGCCGGAAGGCAAGCTGCATTCTGCTTGTCCTTGGTTTGGGATGGATCCGGCATATGGAGAACTTCTCAAAAACACAACGTGCCAAGTCTGACTTCACAATGATGCAATCCGTCAAAAGACGGAAAAAAGAAGGGAACAAGGGAATGACATTTGAGATCAATCGTAGACGCTTCATGCAGACAGCATCGTCTGTTATTGCAGCGGGCGCCCTGAGTGGGGTCGCAGGCCGCGCTTCGGCAAGTTCGTCCAACGAGCTGCGTGTCTCGGTTTATGGTGGCCAGATCGGCGAAGCGCTGATTGAATCCACGTTGAAGCCATTCGAGGCAGAGACTGGGATAAAGATGATCCCGGTTACGCAGGATATCACACTGGCCCCGCTCGAGCTGATGGTCAAAAGCCAGAATGTCACGGTCGATGTGGCCGGAACGGAACAGGCTCTGACGCTCACCGCGATCAAAAAAGGCTTGCTGGAGGAGATCGACTACTCGATCTACAAGAAGGAGGAGCTAGACGGGTTTCTTGATTTCGCGAAGGACAAGTACGGCGTCGGACAGCTCATCTATTCATTCAACATGGTCTATAACACCAAGAAATATCCCAGCGGCGCTCCGCGCCCCGGCAATTGGGCAGAATTCTGGGATGTCGAGAAATTCCCTGGTGTCCGCCATCTAGTTGGCGGCCAGTACGGGACCCAGGGTCCTTGGGAAGAGGCCTTGATGGCGGATGGCGTTGATCCAGCCAAGTTGTATCCGATGGATATCGATCGTATCTTTGCCAGCCTCGATAAGATCAAACCGCATATTCGCAAATGGTGGGATGCAGGTTCCGAGATCCAGCAGCTTATGCAGAGCCAAAGCGGCGACCTCTTCCATGCCTATGATGGTCGAGCGTTGGCCGCCATCGATGCGGGTGCGCCCGTCGAGATCAGCCGCAACCAGGCCAAATTGACTTGGGCTCACTGGGTCATTCCGAAGGGTAGCCCGAACCGTGATAATGCGCAGAAGTTTATTGAGTACGCCACACGGGCGGAGCGTCAGGCGGCTTTCGTGAAGCTTTACCCCGAAGGTCCCACCAACAAGAATGCATTCAAGCATATTGCCGAGGAGGTAGCGAAGAAGCTGCCGACCTATCCAGAATATCTCGGCAAGAGCGTGCCCGTCAAAGGCGCCTGGTATGTGGAAGTCGGCCCCGATGGTCTGACGAATACTGACCGGCTGATCCAGCGCTGGAACAAGTGGATTCTCGAATAAGGCTTCATATCAATATGGCAGGCAAGCCTGACTACTTGCGTAGTCGGGCTTGCCGTAACCTGATATTCTTATGGAGTATCCATGCCGAACCTTTTGGGCGTCTATGACCAAGCCTTTTCCGCCGACAACGTTGGGAACATCCAAACGAATGGCAGCGGTCGCCATCCCATCGCCATCCAGACGCCGCTTGTAGAGAACTATGCCATGAATCACGGGTTGACCAGCGCGCAAATTGAATTTCGTAAGGTTACCAAGCTTTATGGCCAAGTCGCGGCGGTTCGCGAACTGTCACTGACGGTTGAGAATGGCGAGTTTCTGACCATTCTGGGCCCGAGCGGCTCCGGGAAGACAACGGCGCTGATGCTTCTTGCCGGTTTTGCCGAACCGACGGATGGCGATATTCTGATCTCCGGCAAATCGGTGGCCTCAGTCCCTTCTTACCGAAGAGACCAGGGAATTGTTTTTCAGAGCTACGCCCTGTTTCCCCATCTGACCGTTCGCCGCAATTTGGAATTTCCGCTTGAGATGCGCGGAATGAAGCAGCTGGAGCGAGCCCAGCTGGTGCGCCGCATGCTGGAGCGCGTGCATCTTGCAGAACTCGGTGACAGGTTCCCATCGCAGCTTAGCGGTGGTCAGCAGCAACGCGTCGCGCTGGCGCGAGCGCTTATCGCCGACCCGCCGATCCTCCTTTTGGATGAGCCGCTCGGCGCCCTGGACCGAAATCTGCGGGAACAGATGCAGAGCGAGATTAAGAGCCTACACCGGGAATTTGGAAAAACCACGGTATGCGTCACGCACGACCAGGAAGAGGCCCTCACCCTTTCCGACCGGATCGTCGTGATGCGGGCCGGTCAAATCGAACAGATTGGCACACCCGAAGCCCTATACGATCAGCCGGTGTCTCGCTTTGTGGCGAGTTTCTTGGGCGAAGCCAACATCCTTGATGGCCTGGGTGTCGATATCAATGTGCCGCCAAGCCGGTCGATCAGTTCGGTTCCGATGATCCGACCAGAGCGTCTGCGCGTGGCCGCAACCACGGCTAAACCTGTCGACATTTCCGCAAGACAGCATGTCACCGGCAAGGTTGAGGAAATGATCTATGCCGGCGCCGTGCGTAAATACAATGTCCGCGTGGGACAGCGCGTTCTGGCTGTGCGGGAACATGTTGCATCGGGCCAGCCCATCTTTGCCCCAGGAGACGATGTTCGCCTTGACTGGTTGCGCTCCGACATCCGCTTGGTGACATCTTAAGTTCTGAAAGGGGCACGCCCTTGCAAACGCTTGACAAACAAAGTCGCACCTTGGCCCTCGTCACCCCGGCCTTCATTATTCTCTTTGTCGTTTTCGGCATACCAATCGTCAGACTGTTCCTCATCAGCCTCGACGCCCCATCATTTTCGCTTGTCAACTACTCGAGTTTTCTCGGTCAGACAGCGAATATACGCGTGCTTCTGCAAACGATGCAGATCAGCGTGATTGCCACGGTCATTTGCTTATTGATCGGTTATCCCACGGCCTATCTAATTGTCTCGGCGCCAAAGCACCTACGAATTGTGCTGATCATTTTGATCGTGATCCCCTATCTGACCAGCGGGCTCGCCAGAACCTACGCATGGATCATGATCCTTGGCGATGGCGGGTTGATCAATAATGTGCTCCTGCAATTGGGAGTTATCTCGAGCCCACTGCAGCTCATATACAATCGGATGGCAATCTATGTCGGCATGGTCCACATTATGCTGCCTATGATGATCCTGCCGCTGATCAGCGTGATGGTCGGTATTGATAAGTCCTTAATGTCGGCTGCAAGGAGCATGGGCGCGCGTCCCTTGACGGCCTTCTTCCGCGTCTTCCTTCCCCTCAGCATTTCAGGCGTTCGCAGCGCCACAGTTCTTGTTTTCGTGATTTGCCTCGGTTTTTACATCACGCCAGCTGCTCTTGGCGGCCTCAGAGATGCGATGCTTTCGAACTTTATTGCCGCCCAGGTGACGAGTGCATTCGACGTCAAGGCGATTGCGACCAGCTCCTTTGCCCTGCTGGCCATCGCAATGGCGGTTCTCTTGATCGTAGGACTTGATCTGTCCGGCGCGCAGGGGTTGCCGGGTCAGCAAGCGCGCAAGGGACGCCTGTCCAAAATCACGCCGGTTGGGTCGCTGTTGCGCTTGGTTTCGGAGCGCACGGCTGGCTTGCGAGCGACCCGCTGGGTGCAGCAACGGTATCGGTCGGAGGGCGAAAGCCAACTGCCCAAGATAGCAGGCAGGGTCTTTATCGGACTGGTGCTGGCTTATCTTCTTGCGCCTGAACTGGTTGTTATTATCATGTCCTTCAGTTCCGCCTCGGTCCTGGAGTTCCCCCCATCAGGCTTTTCACTTCGCTGGTATGATTCCTTCTTTGGCGATCCTGCCTGGTACGGGGCTGCTTTGACGAGTTTCGAAATCGGTCTCGCCGTCGCCGCTATCTCCACCGTCGTCGGCACTTTGGCTGCCTTTGGACTGACGCGAACTTCCCAGCGCCTTCGTGTCTCTCTGACGATGGCGCTATTAACGCCTCTCACGATCCCCCTGATTGTTGTCGGTGTCGCTAGCTATTTCGGCTTAGCCAGCCTCGGCTTGATCGGGACACGGACGGGCGTGATCTTGGCGCAGAGCATCGGCGGGGTCAGCTACGTAGTCGTGATTGTTTCCGCCACGCTTGCCAATTTCGACCGCAGGCTGGAGCAGGCGGCCCAGAGCATGCGGGCGGGTCCGATCCAGACCTTTATTCGCGTGACGCTGCCCTTGATAAGACCTGGAATTATTGGTGGTGCGTTTCTAGCGTTCATTCACTCCTTTGACGAGGTCGTCGTCACCTCATTGGTCGGCGGCTTCTCAGTCTCCACGCTGCCACTGAAAATGTGGGAGAACATCAAAAATGCCATCGATCCGACCTTGGCCGCGGTCGCGTCTTTGCTCACTATCCTCCCGCTGTTGTGGCTAGTCGGTGTCTATCTCGCCTGGCGCCGGTCGAAGTCGAAGGCACAGTTTGTCATGCTTGGTGCACCGGCGTAGCCGGCGCACGCCAGGCCCTCACGCCCCGCTTTTGCAGCACCACTACCTTGCCTGGCAGCGCCATCCTGGCGCCAGGCGCTTTGATGCCCTCTCCAACGGTGGGCTTAGAAAAGGCAAAAGGCACGCCCCCACGTTGGAGCCGTAGACCCTGTGCATACCCAACTAGGCTATAAAGGTGTCACCAATGTCCTTCGATACCGCAAAGTCGCACGTGCCAAAGCTGTTCTCCGCCGATTATCAGGAAGCGCGCGCCAAATTCTTACAAACTGCACCAGGTGCCACTGCCTACAAATATACCGCGCTTGGTCCGGCCGGCGAGGCGCTGTTCACCGACGTAGCTTATTTCGGTCCGGTTAATGCCAAGCGGCTGATCATCCTGATTTCCGCGACGCATGGGGTTGAGGGCTATACTGGCTCAGCGGCGCAATTGCTGTTTATGGGGCAAGGGTTCCACGAGACACTGCCCAGCTCGACAGGCGCTCTCATAGTCCATGCGCTGGGTGCCTATGGCTTTGCTTGGGACCGCCGTTTCACCGCGGAGCACGTCGACCTAAACCGCAACTTTGTGGATTTCAGCCAACCGCTTCCTGAAAATCTCGAGTATGAGAGCTTAGCTAATTTTCTGGTTCCCCCCGATCTTTCGAAGGCTACCCTGGCAAAAGCACAGGCGGGCCTTCAGGCCGCCGAGGAAAGGCTCGGCGACCTGAATTATAGGATCGCGATCGCCAAGGGCCAGTACACCCATCCCGGTGGAGTATTTTACGGCGGAACAAAGCCGACCGAAGAGCGCCGCACGCTCGAGCGTATTGTCGCCGATTTCGATGTGGCGGACCGTGAGGAGGTGTTAATCCTCGATTACCATACAGGGCTTGGGCCCTACGGATATGGTGAACTGCAATGCGAATTGTCCTCGGGCGAGGGAGGCTATCAGCGCGCCTTGGCGATCTTTGGACCTTCGGTAACTTCCCCCGTCCGCGGAGATTCGTCCTCGGTCTGCATTCCCGGCACTCAAGATGCATTTTGGCAGGGGCTACTTGGCGAGCGGCACACCTATGTCGGCCCCGAATTCGGTACATTTCCCGCCCCACGCGGGCGTGCCGCCATCGGCAAGGATCTCTGCCTCTTCACGCATCAACCGGAGGCCGCGAACTTGGAATTGGGCCGTCAGATCAGGAGCGAAGTGAAGTCATTTTTTCACCCTGAAGGCGCCGACTGGAAAGAAATGGTCTTATGGCGATGCCATCAGGTCCAATCCCAGGCCATGGAATTCTACCAGAGGACGAATCGCCCCTAGCCATCCCGCAAGGCGAACCCTCTTTGAGCGATGCAAGCGTCGAGGGAGATATAGCAACTGTTTGCGCGCGCTGTTTGCAAGACGCGCATTAGTGCAATCTCGCGCGAAGTCCATTCGAGGGAGTGGTCATTGGTGTCCGGCTCATCTCAAAGTCAGATACCGATGATCTAAACACTGCATTTGACTGGAGCGCTGTCGGAACGGATTGTCCGCTCGTGACCCGATAATTGTTGAATGCAGGTAGGGTCTCAAGGAGCCGATATGCATCGTAGGCTAGAATTTCAGGACCTGAAGGCGGAGGCCACCGTGTGGCGTCGTTACCTGCACCAGGTCCCGGAACTTGATTATCGAGTGCATGAGACGGCGAAGTTCGTCGCAGAAAAGCTGGCATCCTTCGGAGTCGATCACATCGAGGAAGGCATCGCCGAGACCGGCGTGGTAGCCTTGATCAATGGGCGTTTGGGCGAGGGTCCTACGATCGGCTTGAGAGCGGACATGGACGCCCTGCCGATTGTGGAAACATCAGGCAAGGCTTGGGCATCACGTGTCCCAGGCAAGATGCATGCCTGCGGGCATGATGGCCACACCTCGATGCTTCTCGGTGCAGCAAAGTATTTGGCCAGCACACGCAATTTCAAGGGTACTGCGGTTCTGATTTTCCAGCCGGCTGAAGAGGACGGCCAGGGCGCGCAAAAGATGGTGCAGGAAGGCATCATGGACAAATTCGGGGTCAGCCACGTCTTTGGCATGCACAATATGCCAGGCTTAGGTGTCGGCCAGTTTGGAATTTGCGACGGCGCCATCATGGCCGCCCTCGATGAATTCGACATCGTGGTCCATGGTAAGGGCGGTCATGCGGCAAGTCCCCATCAATGCATCGACCCGCTGGTGGTGGGCACACAGATTGTCTCAGCCTTGCAGACACTGGTATCGCGCAACATGGATCCGGCCGACGCATTGGTGGTCTCAGTCACCAAATTCACCGGCAGCAGCGCGTATAACATTATTCCCGACAAAATATCGCTGGGGGGGACGGTCAGGACACTTTCATCTGAGGTACGCAACTTCGCCCAACGCAGAATCGAACTTTGCGCCGACGGTGTCGCCCGGGGGATGGGCGCCAGCATCGAATACTCTTACCGCCGGCTCGAGCCGATGACCTTTAATCATACCAGTGGCACAACCCAGGCAGTGAAGGCGGCGGTGGATCTTGTCGGAAGTGACTGCGTGAACGACAAGATCAAGCCTCTCATGGGATCGGAGGATTTCGCCTATATGCTGCAGGCGCGTCCGGGAGCATTCATCTTTCTAGGCAATGGTGCAACCGCGGGCCTGCACAATCCTGCCTATGATTTCGACGACGACGCCATACCCTATGGCATTGGCTATTGGGTCAATTTGGTCGAAAGAAACACTTTTACGCCAGGCTAAGCCGCGCGGTGGCCATGACGCCATAATCAGTTGGTTCCCTGCAGCCAACCGATTGACCTGCTGAGGCCTTCATTTCTCCTCGGTCGTTCGAAAGCGTTCGGCCGAAGCCTCCCGTCGTATTCGCCGTGCCAACATAATGGAGCAAAGATCGTGTCTATCAGCAGAGGCCCCCAAGCATTCCCGAAAAGCGAATATGTGCGTCGGCTTTCGCTGGTTAAATTAGAAATGGAAAAGCGAGATATTGGAGCGCTAGTCGTTTCTGATCAGCACAACATCACGTATCTCACCGGCTATACCGCACTATCGGGCTATGTTCCGCAGGGGTTGATCGTCACCATAGATGCCGAGGAGCCGACATTCATTCTCCGCCAGTGCGATGCACCTGCGGCGCTGTATGAGTGTTTTATGGAACGCGACAAGATCATTGCCTATTCGGAAGCGCTGATCGGAAATTCTGTGCGTGACGGGTATGACGTCGTTATCGAACATCTGGAAGAGCTTGGTGCAACCAAACGCGGGATCGGCATCGAGCTCTATGCCTTACCAGCGGTATCCGCCGACAAGTTCAAGACACGCCTAGCCTCCGCTAGGATTGTGGATTGCACGAAGATGGTCACATGGCTGCGGCTGGTAAAGTCCGACCTCGAAATTGCGGTGATGCGGCAAGCCGCGGCAATTGCGGATGCTGCGATTTTGCGGGCTGCCGAAGTCATTCGACCCGGCGTCCACGAAGCAGATGCTGTGGCGGAAATTGCAGCAACCCTTATTCGCGGTGTCGATGGAATACGCGGGACGCGGATAGAGCAGATTGGACTGTGCTCCTCACCCCGGACGGGCACCTGCCACATTCCTTGGAGCGATGATGTGTTTCGCAAGGGATCGCAGGTCAATCTGGAAGTGGGGGGGTCGCGTCATGGCTATTGCGCAGGGTTGATGCGGACGTATTCGCTCGGCGCGCCGTCGGACCGGCTGAAGCGAACCCACGAAATTCAGCTCGCGGGACTTGAGGCCGCGATCGCCGCTATTGCGCCCGGCCGGACCTGCAGCGACGTGGCAAATGCGTTCTACCAGACCATTGAGAAACAGGGTCTCAAAAAGGAAACCCGCTGCGGCTATGCGCATGGCATCGGCTGGATCGAACCAACTGCCAGCCTCAAGGATGGCGACATGACAGTATTGGTGCCGAACATGACGTTCCATCTGATGCTCGGCAACTGGGTAGATGAGGAATTCGGCTATGTTATCAGCGAGACTTTCCGCGTCTCCGAGGATGGAGCGGAAATTCTCACTTCAGCACCCCGCAAGATTTTTGAAATCTGAACCGGACTCAATGAGTAGCCCTGCGATCTCGCACGCGACGGAAATCTTGTTTCTATGGACAGCGAGCACGAGCAGCCTGTGCACGTTGGGTGCCACGGCCGCTTGGAGATAGGAGAAAGGCCGTGTCGAGAAACTCTCGTGCGCCGTCCGTTGCACTGCCGCGACCGTCTGAGCTGACCCGACTGGGCGTTGAGTCGCTTTCGGTCGGCTTTCGAAGCGGCCAGCTTTCGCCGCTCGAAGTGACCCGCGCGGTCATCGATCACGCAGAAAACACACAAGCGGCGATCAATGCCTTCAGCTTGATCGACCGGGAATCCGCTTTGCAAGCGGCTCGGGCTTCAGAACAGCGGTGGAGATCCGGAGAGCCGCTATCGCGAATCGACGGCGTCCCGACAACGATCAAGGACATCGTGACGGTGAGGGGCTGGCAAGTCAGCTACGGTAGCGCGGTGACCGACCGGAGCCCGGCGTTGGACGATGCGCCTTCGGTCGCGCGCCTCCGAAACGCGGGCGCCGTCTTAATCGGTCAGACCACGACGCCTGAATTTGGCTGGAAGGCCGTGACGGACAGTCCCAAATTCGGCATCACTCGCAATCCCTGGAATCTTGAAAAGACCCCCGGCGGGTCCTCTGGAGGGGCAGCGGCAGCGGCGGCCAGCGGTGCCGGCGTCTTGCATTTGGGCACCGACGGCGGCGGCTCCATCAGAATACCGGCCTCTTTTTCGGGCATCGTCGGTCACAAGCCGAGCTACGGCCGTGTCGCAGCTTATCCGCCAAGTGCATTCGGGACATTAGCGCATATAGGCCCGATGGCGCGAACGGTTGGTGACGCTGCGGCGATGCTAGAAGTCATGTCGGGGCGAGATCTCCGCGACTGGACACAGCCACCCGTCGGCGATTTCCGAGCTGCAGTTTCTCCTGCCGAATGGCAAGGCAAGCGGATCGGTTATTGGAAGACACCCTGCATTGGAACGGTAGATGAGTCCGTTAGTGCCGCCATCGGGACTGTGCTCGCGGACCTAGAGGCCGCGGGAGCGACGATCAGCGAAATTCGACTCCCCTACCAGGATTCTATCCTCGACGCCTTTTATGCGCTCTGGTTCACCGGAGCGGCGAAGAGGCTTTCCACATTCGAGGATGTCGAGGTGGCCCTGCTCGATCCCGGATTCCTCCAGGTCGCTAGCAAGGGACAAGGCTTTAGCGCCGTGGAGCGCATTTCGGCCGAACTGTCCCGCAGCCGGTTCGGCGCAGCGATGGATGTTTTGTTGACGCAGTATGATCTTGTTCTTTCGCCCACCGTGCCTATCCCGGCCTTCGCGGTCGGCCATAGCGTGCCGCCGGAGCGCCAGGGCGGTGGTGTCGTCGACTGGTGCTCCTTCAGCTTCCCGCTCAACCTAAGCCAGCAGCCGGCTTGTTCGATACCGTGCGGGCTGACGGCTGACGGTCTTCCCATCGGCATGCAAATCATAGGTGCCCGCGGCGCGGATGCAGATGTACTATCCGCGGCGCTTGCCTTCGAAGCCATGTATCCGCAACACTTTTTGCGACCGCAAAGTCAGTGGCCACCGGGGTACTGAACCAGTAGGAAATCCGCCATCCCGGGAGCAGGTTTGAACCTGAGGTCGGTACCTCCGCCACCGAACAAGGTTCTCAGGGTCTGAATTACCTTTGCTGTACACAAAGCCGCTTGAGGATTCGGAGAAACGGACTTCGCCATGGTCCTTGTAATCCGGTGAGCCTGCGCTGGCGCGAGCCGTTGCCGATCAGGTCCCTGTGGAAGGTTCACGTTGTGATTTCGCTGAGCAGAACATCAAGCTCCGAGCGGGAACCTGACGGCCGCTTTCGCCGCCGAAAATCCATCACTCGCGTTGGCGTCTAGAAACCTTGTACGGAGGTGCCGTCCCGGCTTGCCGACTTTGTCGTGCGTTAAAAGCAGAAACTGCATCACCGCCAAATGGCCGGCGTCCGCGAGGTTAATAAATCCAAGTTTTGCATGGGGCATTATCCCTGCACAAACGATCGGAACCGGCGGACGAGGGCGATCAAATGACTACAAATCGAACAAATTTGAGCTGGACGCTTTACGCTCGCCGCTATCTCGAAGCGAGATGATGCCGATATAAACACTGCATTTGCGCACCACTCGCGACGAATGCTTCTTTCACATCCAGCAACACAAAAAAGAAGGACATGGGGGTGCAAGGCGGGAGATATACCGCAGCGCACGCAGCCAAGTCCAACGACAGCGCATAGGTAATCATCTCCGAGAGGATCAAACGGATGCAATATGAAAAAGCCTTTTTGCCCGAGGAATTCGAACGCCGGGTCAAGGACGTCAAAGGGCGCATGCAGAAAGCGGGCTTTGACCTTCTCATTTGCCAAGACCCGGCAAATATGGGGTGGCTAACGGGCTTCGACAGCTGGTCCTTTTACACCCCGCAGGTAGTGCTCGTGCATTTAAACGAAGAAATGCCAATTTGGTTTGGGCGCCCGATTGATGCAAAATCGGCTACGGTTACGACCAATCTCCCTTCGCAAAACATTCTCTCGTTCTCCGAAACCCTGGTTCATCATCCGGATAACCACCCTTTTGACGACCTGTGCAAGCTTATTCTCGACAAGGGCTGGGGCGCCGGTCGCATCGCTGTTGAACTCGACACGCACTACTACACGGCCCGCGCTCACCAGCATCTTGTGCGAGGATTGCCGAATGCCAAGATCTCGGATAGCCGCGAGCTTGTGAACTGGGCCAGATTGGTCAAATCCGAAGCCGAACTCGTCTATATGCGTGAGGCTGGCCGGATCATCAGCAACACCATGCGGCAGGCAATCGCCAAACTGAAGCCAGGCGTGCGCGACTATGAGGTGGTAGCTGACGTCTACCGCAATCAAATTCTTGGAGCCGACGGCAAGTTCGGTGATTATACAAGCCTTTCACCACTTCTTCAGATCGGGGAGGGGACAAGTACCTGCCACCTAACTTGGAGTGACCAAGTCGTTCCTGAATCTGGATTAATAATGATGGAGCTTGCGGCGGCGCGGCGTCATTATACGACTCCGCTGACGCGTACAGTTCACGTTGGAAAACCCCCTGAACCAATTTCACGTTTGGCGGCGGTAATCGTTGAAGGTGGGGACCTCGCTTTAGAGGCAGCAAAACCAGGCATGGCGGTGGAAGAGGTCGCCGCCGTCTTCCAAGCTGTCCTCAAGCGCAATGGTTACAGCAAATACAGCCGCGTCGGATATTCAATCGGAATTGCTTATCCCCCCGATTGGGGTGAGCGCACGATCAGCATCCGGGCCGATGAAAGGACACCTCTGCAAGAAGGCATGTGCTTCCATTTCCAATCGGGTGTCTGGCTAGACGATTTTGGGGCCGCGGTGTCGGAATCCTTCGTCGTGACACCAAAAGGTGGTGAGCGTCTTTGTGATGTCGAACGCCGCCTGATCGTTATCGACTGACCTGCCACCAGATCAATCGGCGCGCTGTCTTCCTGCATCGAGTTTTGAATTTCCTCAGTTACCTGCCGGGCCTGAACAAAGACAGCGCGGCACGTCTTGGATTAATTAATTCAGTGGAACAGGAGTGGATCATGCCACGTGCATTGGGTGTCCTCGGGTTAGAAGGGTGTGACGGCGACGCATTCCCCGATGACGCCGAGGGAGCTATGATCAACCCGCTTTCGTACAACCTTCCAGTCATTTTACGGGTTGTCGAGGGGGCATGGGCGGAGGTCGTTATTGCGGGCGATATTCAGCTGGAGGCAGCGTGTATACGTGCTGCCCGGCAGCTTGTTGCCGATGGCGCCATTGCCCTCACTGCAAACTGCGGCTTCTTCGTCCGTCACCAAGCAGCCGTTGCCGCTTCGGTGAACGTGCCGGTCGCTTTGTCCAGTTTACTTCTGGTGCCGACACTGCTCAAGCAGCTGAACCCCCAGAAGAAGCTGGCTGTTCTCACGGCAGATTCGACCCACTGTACCGATGACCTTTTTGGGCTCGAAAAGGACAGCGACAGAGATCGGATCGTGATTGGTGGCATTGAAGGAACGAAGTACTGGCGAGATGCCATGATGCGTCCATGCCCACCCATGGACATTCCGGCTATAGAGCGCGACGTGTTTGCAAGGCTCAGTCGCATGCGCGATGAGAACCCTGAAATCGCGGCGGTCTTGTGCGAATGCACGTCGTTTCCATTGATCAGCAAGCAGCTTAGAGCGGCGAGCGGGCTTCCCGTATTTGACATAACCGTTCTCAACAAGATGATGGTCGCTGCCGCCCTTCAATAGGGCGTCACGACTGCGCGGCAGGCCGACAGACAATGCGGCTTGCATTCGCCACCTCCGTTCGCGTTGCGAGCGTATGGATTTGAACCCGAACTTCCGCTCGATTGTTGGTTCTTACAAAAAGCAGCCGTAAGCCGGCGAGGGCGAATTGTGGGCGGAAGGAAGGATAGCATACCCGAAAACAATCGCAGCGCTCAGCAGCGCACATTGTGAATTGATGATGAGCACGTCTAGCGAGCATGCGTCGGGCCAAGCCGGGGCGTGACCAATACGATGCAGGCGAGTACCGGCTTGGGATTGCTGAGGTGCATCAGCAGACCGCGCTTATAGAAGTGCAAGCTTGACGCGGATTGGTTCCGCTTGAACTGGGCAAAGCCAAACCAATCATCGACATCCTCTGCCGTTGAGGAGCCGCGTTCTAGCTGTCTTTCGACGATTTGTTCAACGACGCGTTTCCTACTGATCCCGACCATTTGATCGAGCGAAGGGTCTCGCGGACGCTTTGGACTACCAGCAAGGGCAGCCAGGCACAGCGACATTCATCGACGTCGGGACGCACAATGTCTGAGTTGTGGAGTTGGGTGATCATGCCGACGACCAGTTCTCCGCTGATGCCCACAGCCCCGACACACGCGAACTAATCTCGGTAACCCGCAGCTCCTTGAAAGTTAGGGTTGGTAATTATGAGATCATTCTCAATCGGGGTGAGTGTGCTCACCTGGTCACCGATCACGCACTCGTATGCCTGAATATCTTACCAAGCAGCTCACTTCTCGATGGCTGTTTTTGAACGAGGCCGGCAACGGATTGTGGCGCCCATTTTCCGCCAATTTCGCCGTTCACCGACGTTTCTCATGAAATCGCAAACGATTAACCCACTCACGACTGGAGAGTCTCTTTGTACGTCCCCCCGTACCCGCACCCTCTTGGCATCTTGATCACCCCAAGCAACGCCGCACTCAATGCGAACCACATCCCTTTTGAGCTCGACCGATCGAAAGGTAACAGGGGCTTCCTCAATTGCCATGTCGCCAGAAACAATCCGGTCTGGGATTAAGTGACCGATGGCGAGGAGGTCCTCGTCGTCTTCCGTGCGGCTGACGCTTATATGTCGCCGAACTGGTATCCGAGCAAACAGGAATTCCACAAGCAGGTGCCTACCTGGAACTATCTCGTCGCCCACGCCCACGGACGCATTACCGTCCGAGACGATGAACGTTATGTCCGTCGCAACATCGCAAAGCTTCCCCACCTACACGAGTCCACCCAGCCCGCTCCTTGGAAGATGGGCGATGCCCCGAAGGATTCATCGATGCCATGACCATGGCGATCGTAGCCATGTAGATCGAGATCACGAGACTCGTCGGCAAATTCAAGCTCAGTCAGAACAAGGAAGTGCGCGACATTCAGAACGCAGGTGAGATTCTCAATGCTCAAGGGGTCCATGGCGTAGGGGAAGCGATGCTTATTGCTGCGGCCCACAAATCAAAGTAGCGGTCGCAGGGGACCTTTTGCACAGTCTGCAAAGCGTTGATCTGGCCAAGCGTGCCTTGATGGGATCCAGCAGTGGCATCGACCCGCCAGTTGCTCCTCACGAGATGGACTCAGACGATATGGCGTCCGTTGAACCAACGAGAGTAACCTAGTTTATGATGCCGGGAGAAACGATGCTACTCAAGGATGCTCTGACACCCGAAATGGTGGCACGCTTGCGAGAGATAACGAACACCCTCGTCGAAAGAGCTAAACTGCAATTCCGCGAAGCGGTTGTGCCTATTTACGGCAGCAAGGCAAACGGGCGTCCAGTTCACATCGGTTCGGCCGTTCTTCTACATCTCAACGGTGTCAAGGTTCTTCTTACGGCAGCTCACATTATTGATGCGAACGTGTTTACGACGCTTTATGTGGGCAGCGGGAAAAAACTGCGGCCGATTGTCGGCGAGTTTACCGCGACCGGGGCGCCGAACGGTCGAGACCATGACCATTACGACTTCGCGTTTTATGAGGTTCCAAAGGAACTTGCCGACAATCTGGATGGCCGTTTCATTGGATTGGAAGAGATTTCGAGATCCGCGCGACTTGATCAAGGTCGCTACTACACCGCCTTGGGCTATCCTAATTCGAAAAACCGAAAGTACGATCCCCTAAGAAATTCGGTGAAGGCGAGGCTGTTCTCCTACAGCAGCATTCACAAAGTTTACCCCGAAGTCGCGACGAAGCTTCCCGCCGCCGGAGAACACCACATTTTTCTAACGTACGACAAACGGTCGCGTGACAACGACGGCACGGTTGTGGATTCCACCAAACTCAAGGGCATGAGCGGTGGGGCGGTCATCGATGTGGGGCGTCCAACCGACCTAGGCGTCTTCAGCAGCGGCGAACTGCCTGCCCCGTTGCTCGCTGGCATCGTTATTGAACTCAAAAAAGAGAAAGTGCTGCTCGCGGTTCAGATGGCGGTCATCCTGCCGGTAATGCTCGCTGCGTTCCCTGAGATCGATAGGGCGACAGGCTAGCGTAGATTTTGGGGCCTGCGACCTTGGCGCCGTTGCTCGGGAGGGCAGACCGGTCGCCAAGCCATATGGCAGCGGTCACTGACCGTGTGTATCAGGCTGCAATCGCCTGGATCGCCATCTCAGGATACTCGATTAAGCTCGGCGTCGCGGCCGCCCACTTAATCAGCAGCCATGATCATTTATTGGGACGCAATTGACTCTGATCCGCACTTGCAAGTGGACAGAAGTGAATGTCCGGTTGCCCTTTAGCTCTACTATGCATAGAAACCACTCTGCCGGGGGGGCGTAAAGTTGGGGTTGTGAGTGCGTGGGCTCTAAATTCGAAAAACTAAATAAGTTGCGCGACTCACTGCGAGAATCCAACCACGATTTTCGAGCGAGCACTCAGCTATTCACCAGCCTGGATCCTGCCAAGATAGACGCCGACCTGGATGTCATTAACCGCGGGAAGCAGCGCGGTGAGGTGAACCAGCCCCCGAAAACGGCAAAGAATCTCGACGATGTCGAACATGCCGTCGTAGAACGCGTTGAGGATGAGAAGAAGGCCGCGCATCACACTCTTGAAGACAACCTGCAACTTCTTGGAGGTCGTCTGGCCGGCCTCGATTTTGAAGAGCAATTCGGCCTGATTCGTCAGACCAATGCGGCTAGCGTGTCGGACTTTAAAGCCTCGGTCGCCGTGGGCCTCGATGAACTTCACGGCTTGAGGAGGGCTCTTAACGACGCCGAAAAGGAGCATGCCTGGTTCAAGGAGAAGCACGGTCTGGTTCGTGCCGCGCGTGTGCAGCACGGTGCCGCTCACATTTTCCGGCTATCGCTTCTCTTGTTTCTGTTTCTGATTGAGACAGCGATGAACGGAAACTTTCTGGCCAAGGGCAATGAGCAGGGATTTTTCGGAGGCATTCTCGAAGCCGCGGCATTCTCCTTCATCAACATTGGGGCTGCTTTGCTCCTGGCGGTTTTCTGCGCCCGTCTCGTCACCCATCGGTCGTTTTTCGTAAAACTCGTCGGGATCATCTCGATCCTTTTCTATGGTGGCTTGGCCATAACCATAAACCTGGCACTGGCGCACTACCGTGAGGTAAGCGGCTCGCTTGCGGACGGTGCCGGCGCTGAGGTCATCCGAAATATGCTCGCCAATCCAGCGGGTCTCACGGATATCAAGTCTTGGTTGCTGTTTGCGATTGGCCTGATGTTCTCGCTGTTCGCTTTTATCGACGGCTGGTTCGTGCTCGACCCTTACCCCGGCTACACCGGTGTTGAAAACCGGCTCGTTCGAAGGCGCGATGACTACATCGATCGGAAAAAGGAGCTGATCGAAGAGCTGCAGGATGTCCGCGACGACCACAACGAAAAAGTCGAGGAAATCGTCAAGCAGCTTGGTAGTCGCCGGCGCGAGCACCGCGCGATCATCGATCATCGATCCAGGCTTCTGGCGCTTTTTGCGCAGCATCAGGACCAATTGGAGCGAGCCTGCAATCAGCTATTGTCGATGTATCGGGAAGCCAACATCCAGGCGAGGACCGAGCCGGCGCCCAAGCATTTCGGAACGCCCTATAAACTCGAGCGCATCAAACCATACGTCACCGGCGAGCGGGAGTGGAATGAGGGAGATGTTGGCGCATCAATCCGCCAGGCGCAGGAGGAACTCAACGAGCAGGTTCGTCTGATTGGTCAGGAATGCGAGCGGGGAATCGAGCAGTACCGAGATCTTGATAAGCTTCACCCGGACGGCGTGAATGTCTAGGCGGACCCGTAGACGGAAGAGAGGCAGTGCAGGCACGATCGCAGCGGCCATTGCCCTTGGTGTTCTATCCGTCGCGATGTTGGCGGGCTTCGGCTGGATGTGGACAAGGTCGGGCAATGGCCAGATCGACGCCAACACGAATTGCCCATTGAACGGACCAACCAGCCTGACGGCAGTCCTCATCGATGCCACTGATCCAATTTCGGCGACTACGATGGCTGATCTCAAGAACGAGTTTCGAAAGACCATCGGGCGGGTCGAGCCTGGTGGCTATGTCAGAATTTACGCCCTGAGTTCGGTACCTGGTGAGCTGACGGTGATGTTCGATGGATGCAACCCCGGTGACGGGTCGACGGTCGACAGTTGGACCAACAATCCTGCGCGGCGTCAAAAAAAGTGGGAAGACGCCTTCGGCGATCCTTTGAATAAGCTTCCAGATGAAATCCCGAATGCGGCTTCCGCGAGCCAGTCTCCGATTATGGCTGGTATTCAGAAAATCAAGCTGTCGCTCTTTGACAGCAGCTTAGCCAAACAGGGCAGTCCCAAACAACTGGTGGTCGCCTCCGACATGATCGAGCACACAACGATTTACTCGCAGTACCGATCGGGGCTTGATTACCAAAAATACATCAACAGTGCCGCCGACCGCACATATGGGACGTCGCTGGACGGGGTGGGCATCACAATTCTTTATGTCGATCGGGCAAAGAAGCCATTTCAGACCCTCGATCACGCGGAGTTCTGGACACAATGGGTCCAGAACCATCATGGCGAGTTCGAAAAGCTGGTTGGTTTGGATGGGTTAAACTGATGGCCAGAACGCGCGAGAGACCTTTGCTGGATCATCCACGTCTGCCGGTCGTGGTTTTCGCGGCATTAACACTTGGCGGGAGTGTGTTCATCGCCATTGCAAAACTCTCGGGCGTAAATCCGATCGTGGCGGCGGTAGCACCGGCCTGCCTGATGTTTTTCTATCTCGGGGTCTCGATCTTTGCTGGAAAGCTACAACTGCACGACGAGCAGACCGGCGATAACCTCTACTATATGGGCTTCCTGTTCACCCTGACGAGCCTTGGGGTCTCGCTGTTTCAGTTTGGATCGGAAGGCTCGACCGACACGATCGTCCAAAATTTTGGTATCGCGATCACGTCGACCATCACCGGAATTGCGCTGAGGGTTTTCTACAATCAGATGCGGCGCGATCCCGCGGATATCGAGCGAACAGCGAGGCACGAACTTGCCGACATGACACGGCGTGTAAGAACCGAGATGGAAAGCGTAACCAGGGAGTTCGCCGACTTTCGTCGTGTTAGCCATCAAATGCTCGAAGAGGGCTTCGCAGAGATTGCCGAACAAGCGGCACGCAACGGGGAGCACATTCGATCAGCCCTGGACAAGATCGCAATGGAATCGATCAAGCCTGTCCAAGAGGCGTCTGCCAAGCTCAGTGACGCGTTGCAGCACAATTTCGGGCAAGTGGAAACCCAGTTCGCTTCGATAGCGAACCGCGTTGGAGCTGCAGCGGATCTATTAGATAAAGCCAACAGCTCGATGTCCACCTCTGTCGGAAAGCTCGGTGATCAAGCCGACAATATGGCTGCTAAGCTCGATAAGGTAATTGTTCCTGATGAGGTGCTGAAGAACGATCTGGCGCCGATGGTCAAGCTCCTCGGTAATGCTGTCGCACAATATGCGATAAAGACCGAAACAGCCTCGCAAGAGCAGCAAACGCGGATGACCAGTCTTGCCGACGCAGTAGTCAAGGTGGCGACTGGAGTGGAGAGGGCGGTAGCGGCCGCAGAAAAGACCGCAGAAACTGTCCAGGCGCAGCAGCGTTTGACTGAGGAGTTCATGGCTGCGATGCAGAAACACAGCAATGAAACCCGCGGCCTCGTAGCAGCTCTCACGCAACACAGCCTCCCGGCCGTGCGTACGCCCCAGCCTCTGAGCAATGCGATCGCAAACGATGTCGAGCGGGTGGCGGCACCTTCCACTGTTGCCGCCGCTGTGGAGACGCCAATCAACGTCGCGGATGATACGCAGGGCGACACCTTCCAATCGTTGAGCAGCCCGGCGCAGGTGGAGAAGAACGAGCCGCCAAAACGAGCAAGTTGGTGGGGCAGGTGAGTGAGGTCGGCGGAACGGCCATCACGTTTGAGCGCAAGGGTTATGGGCGCGGCCTGATACTCGGCCTGACTATGGCTGAGACGATGCTGCTACTCGTTTTTTGCCTTTTGCTTGCTGCAGGCGCGATCATTGCCAAGACAAAGAAAGAGGCCGCGGCGGCACAGAAGATTGCGCAGTCCCTCAATGAGAACGCTCGCAAGCTTGAAGAGGAAAATAAGCGGTTGCTGGCTCAGCTGAATGCCATGGTCAAGCCTGCCAGTCGACGCAATGTACCTGATCAAGAGTGGCGTGAATTGGTTCGGGCCAAAGAGGCCGCAGAGGCAATCAAAAAGGCGGGACTGACCCTTGAGGAGGTGGTGAAAAGCGCGCCGGTCATCAAAGTCTTGTCCGAAAACAGCGTCGACGTCGATCAGGCCAAAGCGATGATCGAGAAGATGAAGGTTCTGCGCGAACTCGGTTACGTTGGCACGGACAAAACTTCCAAGGATCTTGCCGACGCGCTGAAAAAGGCGGCGGACGAGCCCCTTATTGACAAGCCGCACGATTGGCCACCGATCATCAGTCTTAGCGAGCTGGATGGCTATAACTTCGACACTGGAAGTGCGGAGCTTTCCGATGGCTTCAAAACGAAGTTGCGGCAGATGTCGAAGACCATTGCTGGAATTGCCACTTCCTATGGGGTGGACGTCATTGAGGTGATTGGCCACACGGATGAGCAGGCGATGTCCGGGGGTTCATCGAATATGGACAAAGGCCTTCAGCCCGTACTGGCGCGCAAGATGGACATTGGAACACTCCACCCGGCTGACAATGCCGGGCTCGGATTGGCGCGAGCAATCTCCGTCACAGGTATCCTGCGCGACATGCCCGAACTGGAAGGCTTTACAATCCTGCCGATGTCCGGAGGCCAGTTGATATTGCCTGGCGACCGGCTCACCGACGGCGCACAGGCCGGCGACGTCAAGGCGAGGCGGCGAATTGAGATCAGGGTTAGGCAACGTTCGCGAGAAACAGATATTGGCGTGGTTCCGATACCAAAATTGTGAGGCGAACTGCCCTTGAGTTCGCTCATAGGGCTTTTGGGGGGATTGCGGATGGGGTTTTACGTTCGAAAATCGATTAGTGCGGGACCTTTCCGCTTTAACTTCTCGTCTGGCGGGGTTGGCGCATCCGTTGGCGTGAAAGGTCTTCGTGTCGGGACTGGCCCGCGAGGGCACTATATTCACGCAGGCGTCGGCGGTCTCTACTACCGAGGCACTTTGGGAAAGCGCAGCGGGAAGCAGGCGGAGCAACTGTCTCGCTTGCCACATGCGCCACAGCTCCATCCAACAACCTCACCCGCGCAATATGTCAGTGACGGCGTCGTCATGAGAGAAATCGAGTCCGCCGATGTGATCGAGATGCGGGATGAGACATTCGCCAATGTGCTTGACGAAATTAATGCGCGGCACTCGCAGACGCGAATGTCGCTCATTCTGGCCATGCTGTTTGGGGTCGCCGGATTAATAGCAGGAGCAATGCTTGGAGGTGGGGTCGCGCTGATCGGCATTGCTGCCTTTTTGCCGGGCATGCTCATTGGCAAATGGTTGGACAGCTACCGCCGGGTGAGCGTGCTCTACTATGACTTGGAGCAGGACGCGGAGGCGGCCTACGGGCGACTTTTCGCCGCCTTTGAAATGCTCACGCGCTGCGCGGCGAGTTGGCATGTCGCCGCCGGTGGCAAGATAGAAGATCTCACAGCATGGAAGCGCAATGCGGGGGCCTCGATGTTGGTCGATAAAAAGTCGACGACGCTCCAAGCTTCCTTGCCGAGCGTTGTGCGCAGCAATGTCACACCACCGTCGATACATGTCGGCCGGCAAATCCTTTATTTCATGCCGGACATGATTTTGGTGAAGGACGGAAATCGGTACGGTGCCGTTGGGTATGGCGACCTCAGGACGCAATTTGCTCCCAGCAATTTCATCGAGACCGGCAAAGTTCCATCTGATGCTGAGATCGTGAGTTATACCTGGGCTCATCCCAATAAGAATGGCGGACCGGATAAGCGCTTCAGAGATAATCGGCAGATTCCTGTCTGTCGCTACGAAGCCTTGCGGCTTTCTAGCCCATCCGGGCTCAACGAGCTGGTGGAATTTTCCAAGACCAACGTCAGCCAGCCTTTTTGCCAGGCTCTATCGGCCCTCGCGCAGATGCACCGAAACGCCGGTGGTCAGTCCGGCCTGCTGAAAGGGCGCTAAGGGATGGGCCTAGTCAGCAAATGCCTTCGCAAGGAATGCCGTCACCGTCCCGGTCCAATTTCGGTCCCCAGCTACAGTTATTAAGATACCACCGCGCCTCATCGCATGAGGATATTTGCTTACAATAGCGAGGCGGCTGACACGAATAGCTTTGAGCCATTTGGCGAAGGCCTGTAAGGTGGTAGGAAGCCTCATTGCCGGGTTTATTGTTGGCAGCATGTGTTGCTCGCCAATCCCAAGGCGCGGTGAAAGTGCCAACCCAGATGCCAATCTTGGCCCTTTGGGCATCAGCCTGTTGTGACGCGTAACTGCCATGGCTGTACCGGGGCCAATCAAGGGCAAAACCCTGTTCGACCATCCAAGACGCAACGCTAGCACCGTCGGCCCGCAGACAATCACCAACGAAGCGGTGATACCGATCCCACGAAACAAAGTTGCAACGGATGGGTCGTGATTGACTGAGGAAGCTCTCCAGGGCTGCGGCAGATTTGCGGCCGCATGGATATTGTTGCCCGCTTGCGTCGCTGCAGTTTTGGCTGCTTTCAGGGGCGTCGATGCCATTGAAGCGAATACGCTGTCCGTGGATCTCGATCGTGTCCCCGTCAATGACGGACGCGACGCCAACGATAGGCGCCGGCGTCGACCCGAGCGCGCTTGCTGCATTGGGACCCGCTATCTTGTTGCCTGACCCTGTGAGGTAGGAAGTGGCATAAGCGCCCGCCGCCATCATCATCACCAGGATGGCGCCTAGTGTTTTCCGTGAGAACAGAAGGCTGCGCATGATTGAAACCCGGCCGCGTCTCGACCGTGAGCTGCGACGACGGGAATAGCGATCGCGATTCAATTTCCAATCCTTTGCCAAGCTGCCAAATGTTTGTTAGCGCGCCTTTGACCTCTTGGTTGCTGCTTTCTTGGGCGCTGCCGCTTTGCGACCGAGGCCAATTGATTTTGCCAATCTGGACCGGTTGGCTGAATAGTTAGGTGCGACCATTGGGTAATCCTGGGAGAGGCCCCACTTCTGGCGATAGGCGTCGGGCGTCAGCCCAAACTGCGTGTTCAAATGTCTCTTGAGCGACTTGAACTTTTTGCCGTCTTCGAGGCAGACGATGTAGTCCGGAGTGACTGAGCGCTTGGGGTTGACCGCGGGAACTTGGTCGGGTTTCTCCGGTTCGGACGGCTGGCTGATACGCGCCAATGACGAATTGATACTGGCAATTAGGTCGGGCAATGAGGAGACCGGCACTGAATTCTTGCTCACATAAGCCGCAACGATATCGGCGGTAAGCTCCATCAGCGCGGCGGCGGTATTTTGGATTTCGTCAGTCACTTCATGGCTCCGGACTTTTGCAGTGAAATCCCGATCTATTACTTATCGGCCGAAAAAACCAGTAGAGAGAGGATACTAAAGCGGAACCACGGGGAGACGGTGGATTGTTTGGGCGAGGCGTTTTTTTGTATAATCAGGAAAGCGGCTTGAGGCTCACAGGCGGATGCATTTAGATTTACAAAAAAGGAGAGCCTAGCGATGACATTTTCGAAAGACCCGCCGCCGGAGGATAAGCCCAAAAAGGGTAAGGCAAAGCCAAAGAGTGGATCTCTATCGGACCGCGGTCCATCTGCAGGTGCCATACGGTTCCGCAACGGGTTGTCGGTGTCGGAAAGCGACGCTGTGGAGGCGGCTAAATACGCGAGCAGGGAGAGAGAATCCTCGTCAGACAGCGACTAGCCAAAATGGTTGGGCCAAGAAGCAGCCCTCATCCATGGCGCACGTCGCAATAGTGACGGTTTCGAAAAATAATCGCAGTCGTTTGAATTTCAAAACGGCTGTTTTTCTTGAGCGAGCGTTCCATGCGGGCTCTAGCTGGTCCTCCTTCAAAGCGGATGTAAGTCTTGGACGTTAAACAGTCAGTTTTCCAGAGCGATTTGCCCCTGAGGGATAAACTCGAGCGCGCCAGAATGGAGTTGCTCGATCTCTCTGCACGCAACCGCCTTTTGAATGTGCCGCGGTTTTCCAAGAGTGCGAAGACAATCGATATCGTCGACGAGAAGTCGTCCGAAATTTATCGGTTGCTGGTGAGCGAAGGAAAGGCTTTCACCTTCCTGGCTGGAAAGCCCGATAGGCCGAGATCGGGCGAAGCCGAAGGCGGCCCTCAAGACGAGGAGATTGATTATTCTCCGGTAGCGCTCGCTCAGCCCGAGGACGAGGAAGTCAATGACAGAGGGGTGTCCGCGCGGCATTCCGACACCAAGCTTCAGACGCGAATGACGCCAACGGGCCTTCAGCGCCGGCTGCTTGACCTATATCATGATGCGCGGACGCTGGAGGAGGAGCAGGGTGTCAACATCCTCTTTCTAGCCCTTGGTATGCTGAAGTGGGTTGATCCGAACAACAAAGAAAACATTCGTCAGGCGCCGCTGGTTTTGGTCCCGGTTCAGCTTGAGCGAGGGGCTGCTGGGGAGAAGTTCCGGCTGCGAGCCAGGCCGGAGGACCATAGCGCAAATCTCTCCCTGGAACTCTATCTCGACCGCATCCACAAGCTCGCTTTGCCGCGTTTTGAAGTAGGAGATGACTTCGACGTTTCGGCCTATCTCGATGCCGTTGCCGACGCAGTTTCGACCAAAGAGGGCTGGGAGGTGCTTGCCGATGATATGGTGCTCGGCTTCTTCTCGTTTGCGAAGTTCTTGATGTACCGTGACCTCGATCCGGATCTCTGGCCGGATGGCGCTAAGATTATCGCGCAACCGAAGATCCGCTCGCTTCTTTCAGATGGTTTCGAAACACGCGAACCGCTGATGTCGGATGACATTGCGATTGATCCGCACATTGCACCAGCTGAGATGTTGCATATCGTCGACAGCGACAGTTCTCAGACGCTGGCGATCCATGATGCAAGAAAGGGTCGCGACCTCGTTATCCAAGGTCCGCCCGGGACAGGAAAATCGCAGACGATCGCAAACATTATCGGGTCGGCCGTGGCCGACGGAAAAACCGTGCTTTTTGTGGCCGAAAAAATGGCCGCACTTGAGGTCGTGAAGCGACGGCTTGATACTGCTGGGGTCGGGGACGCGTGCCTCGAGCTCCATAGCAACAAGGCGAACAAGCGCATGATGCTGGAGGAGCTTCGGCGCACCTGGCAACTTGGTTCGCCGAGGGGGCAGATTGCCTCGTCGCTGACTGAGCGCCTGCTGGAGGCTCGAGATAAGCTCAATGCACATGCGACGCGGATGCATGTTCCCTATGGAGCCTCGGAACTCACCGCCTATCAGGTTCTAGGTCAGCTGACCCGGCTAAGGCAGGTTGGTCAGAAGCCCGTGGACATCGACCTTAAGGATGCCACAAGCTGGACAAATGACGGCGTTTCGCAACGTCGCAAATTGCTCGATGAGGTCTCTCAGCGGATCAACGAGATCGGCTTGCCCATTCACCATCCATGGCGTGGAGTAGGTCTGGATGTCGTTCTTCCAACGACCATTGAGAGGCTCGTCCCACGCATCTTGGCGTTGCTGGATCAAACCAAGGCACTGCAGGCCAAACTAGTCGATATTGCGGAGCGGATCGAGGCTGAGCCTCCGACAATCCTCAGCGACAGCGGTGAGATAGAAGATCGCGCTGAACTTCTTGCGTCCGCGCCGGCACTTCCTGCGGAAGCACTTGTCTCGCCGGTATGGGATGAGCGTCCAAAAGATATCTCATCGCTTCTTTGGACAGGAACGGACTTCGCCAGCAAAGCCAAGGAACTGTCGGAGCAGCTGGCGGCAACGGCTGTCGACACGCCGATTGAAGGTCTCGAGACAGAGCTTGCAAAACTCCCCTCGGAGTTTCCAAAAGATGGTTTTCATCGTGCACAACAGCTCACGATTCTTCTCCCGCGTTTGCGGGAAGAAGCTGAGCGGCTGAATCAAGAACTGGGGGCGACGGTTTTACCAGACACGCTAGCAGGTCTTCTCAAGGTTGTGGTGACCGGTGAGAGAGTTGCTGCGGCCCCCGACGCAAGTCCTGAGGCATTCGCAGCAACTGTTTGGGACTCCGGGCTGGAACAGGCAGGCGACCTTGCCGACAGCGTAGCGACGCTTGAGGCTGCCAGAGCACAACTCCAAGGCAAGGTCGTTGACGCGGCATGGAACACGGAGGTGGCCGCGGCGCGGCAAGCGCTCGCCACACACACCGGCATATTGAAAGCATTGAACGGCGACTACCGTCGCGCCGCTGCACTTGCGCGAACTATTGTGGTCGATCCTAGCGCGCTTGCGACGCAAATAGTTGGTCTCCTCGACCTTTTGATGAAGGGTCAGGCTGCCGCAGCAAGAGTCCGCGAAGGCGACGCTTTTGGCCGTTCGGCCTTCGGAGCAGATTGGCGTGGGGAGCGATCGCCATCAGCGCCACTGCTGGCGCTCGTGGAATGGATGCGCACGTTACGGGGGCTGGGCTCAGAGCCTCGGATTATCGCCGGCCGGATGGCGGAGCGCACCGAAGCCGGTGCGCGTGCGGCACGAGTTCGTAAGGTTATCGAAATCGGTCGGCCGATTATCGAAGGCTTCTGGAACGACCTCGGCCATCTCGCGTCATCCATGCTAGGTGATGTAGCTTCCGCCGAGCGCGCCTCACTGCAACTGATGGAAGCGAAGGCGAGCACTGTAGCTCAAGCCGATGAAGCCTCACGACAGGTTCTGACGGACGTTCCGGATCTTATCACTGAGCGGGTAGCGCTACTGCGCCAACTGGGCAGGCTACAAGCGCTTGCTCAAGAAATCGATGCCGGGGAAAGCCTGGGTAAGTCCGCATTCGGCTCGTCGTGGTTCGGTCGTGGCTCGGATTGGGCCGCTCTCACGCAAGCCGAGCTTTGGCTGAGAGAACATGGCTCAATCCGGCATTTGGTTGCGCGGTTGCCTGAAAGGACAGAGATCGCGATCTTGGCGCGTTCTTCACGTGAAGCGGCTCAAGCGGCAGCGCGGGAATTGAAGGCGCTCACAGGGGACTTAAAAGCGGATGCTGCCTCGTTGTTTGGAGTAGACGATTTTCCGGACGTCGCGATAGGCGAGGTCGTTTCTCGACTGCAAGGTTGGCTCGATCATCAGGAGCAGCTCTCGAAATGGGTTGCCTATGAAGAGCGATCTGAAACAGCTCGCAAGGCTGGACTGGGACAGTTGATAGACGGCCTAGCCAACGGCCAGATTACAACAGCATCGGCGCGATCAGTTTTTGATATGGCCTATTACGAACGAATGTTTCTGGCGATGGCGACCGAGCAGCCCGAGCTGGCAAGGTTCGACGGGGAACTGCATTCGAGGGCTGTGCGTGACTTCGCAGATCTGGACCGCCAACGCATCAAGGCCGGCGCCATCGAAGTGGTCACGGCCCATCACCGGAAAATTCCATCTAGAGACGGTGGAGCTGGACCTGTCGGACTGCTTCGCTCTGAGATGGCGCGCAGACGAGGCCACATGCCCATCCGGCAATTGATGCAGAAGGCAGGCCCTGCCATCCAGGCACTGAAGCCAGTGTTCATGATGAGCCCGCTTTCGGTGGCCCAATTCCTGTCGCCGGGTCGGATGTCCTTCGATCTGCTGGTGATGGACGAAGCGTCTCAGATCCAGCCCGTGGACGCACTTGGCTCGATCGCCAGGGCCAGTCAGGTGGTCGTTGTCGGCGACGAACGCCAACTGCCCCCCACGACATTTTTTGCCAAGATGACAGGCTCTCAGTCCGACGATGACGAGGGTGAGGGCGCGCAGGTCGCCGACATTGAAAGCATACTCGGCCTGTTCACGGCCCGCGGCTTACCGCAGCGTATGCTCCGCTGGCACTACCGTAGCCGTCACCAATCTCTAATCGCCGTATCGAATAGCCAATTCTACGAGAACCGGCTATTCATCGTGCCAAGCCCTTATACCCACGAGGCGGGTATGGGGTTGCGGTTTCACCATGTGCCGGAGGGGGTATTCGATTCCGGTGGCACAGGAACCAATCCGGTAGAGGCGCGAGCAGTAGCCGAAGCGATCATCCGCCATGCGAAGGTCACTCCGCAAGAGACTCTAGGCGTTGCAACATTTTCGGTTAGCCAACGCCGCGCGATTCAGGATGAACTCGAAGCGCTGCGGCGACTAAATCCTGACACTGAGGAATTCTTTCACGCGCACCCCAGCGAGCCATTCTTCGTCAAGAACCTTGAAAATGTTCAAGGCGATGAGCGCGACGTGATCATGATCTCAGTCGGGTATGCCAAGAATGCGCAGGGATACATGGCCATGCGTTTTGGCCCTCTTGGTGCGGAAGGCGGCGAGCGTCGGCTCAACGTCCTCATAAGCCGCGCCAAGCGCAGCTGCGAAGTATTCGCCTCGATTACAGACGAGGACATCGACCTGGAGCGTGGCAAAGGCAAAGGCATCTTCGCCTTCAAGCTTTTCTTGCATTACGCCAGAACAGGGCGAATTTCGCTTGCCCAAGCCACGGTTCGCGAAATGGATTCAATCTTTGAAGAACAGGTGGCCAACGCACTGATCGAAAAGGGTTATCAGGTTCACGCTCAGGTAGGCATTGCCGGCTTCTTCATCGATCTCGCGGTTGCGGATCCAGAGAGGCCGGGCCGCTATATTCTTGGCATCGAATGCGATGGTGCAGAATATCATTCATCGCGCTCGGCCAGGGATCGTGACCGGTTACGGCAATCCGTCCTTGAGGACCATGGTTGGATTATTCATCGGATATGGAGCGCTGATTGGTTCCAGAGGCCTCGCGAGCAGCTAGAGCGAACCATACTAGCGATTGAGGCTGCCAGAAAAGAACTCGATGAGCGGGCTGAATTGGGGATCCGGAGAGATCGAGCTGTAGCCGTGCAGGTTGTTACGGTCGACCGAGGCAACGTGACGGAAATCGGTCTCGAGAGCACAAGCGGATCCGAGACACCCAATCGAGCCTACGAAGAGGCCGAACTAAAGCGGCCGGGATCGTTCGAACTGCACGAGACGCCTAGTGGAATCATGGCCGGGCTGGTCGAGCAGGTTGTGGCTATAGAAACGCCAATCCACGTCGACGAAATAGTTTCGCGTATTCGGGACGCGTGGGGTCTGCAGCGTGCCGGTGGCCGGATCCAGGATGCAATCGAGCGTGGTGTAGGCATGGCACAGAGGGGCGGTGCAGTAGACCGTCGAGGCAACTTCTGCTTCAAGCCGGGTGCTCCTGTTTGCCTCAGGGATCGCAGTGGGGTCGTGTCGCCCGGATTGCGTAAGCCCGAAATGATTGCGCAGGACGAACTTGCCCAAGGCGCCATGGAAGTCGTGAAATCCAACCTCGGTGCGACGGAGGACGAAATCGCCACAGGCGTTGCAAGAATGCTGGGCTTTAAGGCCACAAGCGCACAATTGAGGCAGCTGATTTCGGCTGGCGTCGCCGATCTGGTTGCCAAGGGGTTGTTACGGTCCCAAGACGGCTTGTTGGTGGTTGGAGAATCCGCGAGTGAGAAATTAGCTGAAGTGTAACGGGGCACTGCGGCGTCCTCGTTGCAATGACTGTCGACGATCGCAACACCTCTTTCCCTGGCGAGGCCGAATGGCATTTCGATTCGTACACACGGCCGATATTCATCTCGACTCGCCGCTACGTTCGCTGGCGTTGCGAAATCCCGATCTTGCCGGGTTGGTGGGCGACGCCAGCCGCCAGGCATTCGTTTCGATAGTAGATCTCTGCCTTGAGGAACGTGCGGACGCGTTGGTCATTGCTGGCGACCTATACGATGGCGATCAGACCTCGATGAAAACTGCGCGGTTCCTGGCAGCGCAGATGACGCGCCTGCATCAGACCGGCGTCAGAGTTTTCAAGATCCGCGGCAATCACGACGCCCTGTCGCGGATTTCCAAACAGCTGGTGTTTCCCGACACCGTTACAATTTTTGGCGGTCGTGCTCAGTCGGTGTTGCAGACAGCCGGCGGTCTGGACGTCGTTTTCCATGGTTTGAGTTTTGCAAGCCCTAAGGCGCCGGATAGCTTACTGACTAAATATCCCGCGGCTCGTGAAGGGGCCGTCAACATAGGCATCATGCATACCAGTCTAGCCGGATCGCCGGGTCACGACGTTTACGCGCCCTGTAGCATCGCCGACCTGCACGCCCACGGTTTTGACTATTGGGGGCTTGGCCACATTCATGTTCGCCAAGTCTATTCCGGCGCAAGCACGGTGGTGATGCCAGGAATACCACAGGGGAGGGATATTAATGAGGCCGGCGAGAAATCAGTCACACTGGTGACGGTGCGCGACGACCGTTCGGTGGAGATCGAGGAAAGGCTGACCAGCGTTGCGCAATTCGAAAGGGTCAGCGTCGACCTTACCGGAGCAGTGGAGTGGACCGAGGCTGTTGCGGGTGTTCGCAACGCACTCGATGAGATGCGGGCCGCCGTCCGCTCGCGCCATGCTGTGGCCCGCATTGGCCTGACAGGGATGTCACCATTGATGTGGGCGCTCATCCGCGACAAGGATCTCCTTCTTGCCGAGGCCGAACAGGCTGCTGAACAGCTAGGCCATACGTGGGTCGAGAAGCTTGAGCTTGACCTCCTGCCACCTCGCACGCAGCCCGCCGAAGATATTGCTGATCCGATTTTCGAACTCGAGCAATCCATGCGCGCCGATGCTACCTCGGAGGCCTTCCGCGCCGAGGCGAGGACGTTCGTCCAAAAGGTGGTCGCCGACCTTCCAGCCGACGGACGCGATTTTGCCGGAAAGGACGAAGCCGGGCTGGAACGGTTCGTCGATCAGGTGCTTTCCAAGGGTACGGACTTGGTGACTGCCCGACTTAAGTTCGGTGGATCGTCATGAGGTTGCGGCGCCTCGACCTCATTCGGTATGGAAAGTTCACTGATGGTTTGATCGACTTCGGACCCAAACCGGAATCTGGACCTGACCTGCATATCGTGTTCGGCCTGAATGAGGCCGGCAAATCGACCGCGCTATCGGCCTATTTAGACTTGCTGTTCGGCATCGAGGAGCGAAGCCGCTACAACTTCCTGCATGAGTACAGTGCCATGCGCATAGGCGGGGTGCTGGAACTGGCCGGCAGCGAGCATACGTTCACGCGGACAAAACAGCGCAGCAATTCGCTGTTGAACGCGACGGGCCAACCAGTGAGCGAGGTGGCGATCACGGCGCATCTCGCCGGACTGTCGCGTGACGCCTACACGACGATGTTCTCACTCGATGACGAGACTCTGGAAGCGGGCGGGAAGTCGATCCTGGAGTCGCGGGGCGACCTCGGCAAGCTCCTGTTCACGGCCAGCGCCGGTCTTGGGAACGCAAGTGATACGTTGAACGCCCTCGAAGCCGAAGCAGACGCGCTGTATCGGAAGCAGGCGCATGGAACGGAACTGGCGCTGCTGAAGAAGCGCCTACTTGACGTAAAATCGCGCAGAGATGCGATCGACACCCTTGCATCGACCTACGAGGGCCTGGAGGCCGAACGTCTCGACGCAGCGCAGCAGTACGACGGGACCATCAGCGACCGAGCGGTCCTAACGGCCAGGCTGGATACCATTGCTCGCTACGTGAGGACGGCGCCGATGTTGGCGGATATCCGGCGCAAGATTGCCCGGCTGAATCAACTGCCGGACACCGCCTCTCCAGCCCACACATGGACAGGCAGTGTCACCGAACTAATCGATGACGATGCTAGCCTCAGAACGCGGCTGTCCGCAAACATCAACGAGGTCGAGCGCCTGACGGCAAAAGTCACCGCGGTCGATGAGGACGAACGGATCTTGTCGATTTCCGAACGCATTCGCGGGCTAGCGGAAAGCAAGGTTCGTCATACCTCGGCTGGCTTTGACCTGCCCACCCGCAGGATGGAGCTGAAAATCCTCAACAACACCGTGGCAAACTGCCTTGCCGCCTTGGGCCGATCTTCCGAGCCGGATCCTGCCGCACTGCTCCTGCCTGCCGTCACCGTTGGCGTTGTTCGCGCCATGGTCGAGCAGAGGTCAGGGATTGCTACCGGGCTGCGCTCCGCTCGCGACGAGGCCGCGGCAGCACTCGATGCACTGCAGGCGGCGAGGCAGCGGGTCGGCGAGGAGAGGGCGGTGCCCGAACCTGCCAGGGCAAGGCTGGGCTCGGCTCTATCGACGGCGCGAGCAAGCGGACACCAGGCAGAAATCAGGACAGCTCGCGAGGCGGAAGATGCCGGAACAATCCGATGGAGGGCGGCGCTAGCGCGCTTGCGTCCATGGAACGGAGATGCCCTTTCTCTCGCCAACGTCGCGGTTCCGAGCGCCGGACAGATTGCCGCCTGGAAGACGGTAGCATCGAAACTGGCCAGGGACTCGGCCGTCCATGCCGAACGCCTTGCCGAATACGAGGGCAACCATGCCATTCTCGCAGCACGATTGGATGCCCTTCGTGCTCCGGGCGGCATCGTCGACGATCAAGCGGCTACCGCCATCCGCCGAGTTCGCGATGAAGCTTGGGCAACGCACCGCGCAGAGCTGACCGGTGACACCGCTGACGATTTCGCCGTGGCGTTGGCGCGCGATGACGTTGCCAGCGCAGGCCGGCTGGCCGGCGCGGCGGATCTGGCCGAGATCCGGGCAACGACTCGCGACCTGACCGAGGCCGCGGCCAACCTCTCACGCAACGGCATCCAACGCACACACCTCGCCAAGGATGAAGATACCCAATTGTTGGAAATTCGCGCGGCCGCCAGCGACCTGCTCGGAGGGGCCGTGGAAACTTCGTCTGAGCGCCTGATCGAAAGGATCGAGGATCAGATAAAGGCGCGCAGCGATGCGCTCGCTGCCTGGGAGCAGATCGAACTTGCCCGCAGGAAGGCGCAACGAGCCACTGACGCCGGCGAGCAGATACGCTTGGACATGAGAGCGGCGCTGGAAAGCGTCGGCATTGCATCAGAGCCCGGCGACACCCTCGAAGCAATCATGGCCATCGCGGAGCTGTTTTTGGAGCGGCAGCGCAAGGTAGACGCCGAATATGCCGAGGCGCTCAGAATGGTGAGCTCCAAAGAAGACGATCTTGCTGCCCGACGGGTTGCGATAGGCGTGGCGGAGCGGCGCGAGGAGGAATGGCTGGCCGGCATTACCGAAGCGCTCAAGGGTACGTGGCTCGAAAGCGGTCTGTCCGCGTCAGGCGTTGGCGCTGTGCTCGATCAATTGGCCGAACTGTCAAGAAGCCTGCAGGAACGGGACGATCTGCAGCTGCGCATCGACAAGATGGAGGCCGACAGGGCCAATTTTCTGGTCGAGGTCATCGCCGTTGCGGCTGAAGCCGACGAGCCCACGAAGGATGGCGAGCCGGAGCAGTTGGCTATCCGCCTTGCAGAGCGCCTAGAGCGCGCCGAGCGGACACGCGAAACAAAGGCAAGCCTCGGCAACGACCTGATGCGCCTGAAGGAAGCGCGCGACATCCTCGACAATGAGATTTCGGCGCACGCACGCGGCAAGAACGAAGTGCTGGCAGTCTTTGGCGTCGCCACTCTGTCCGAAGTGGTCGAACGCGATGAACTGCTGCGTGAGCGCGACGGCTTGCGCACCTCCGTCGCCGAACTTGAGGAACGGATAGTGGCGGAGCTCGCGGTCGACGAATTCGAGCGGGCCCGCTCGATGCTGGAGGCGATCAATTTTGACGCCCTCGCGGTCGAGAAGGCTGAGGGCGAGCAGCGGCTTCGTCAGTTCGACGAAATCATCCAGCAACAGTTGATCCGGCAAACGCGCGCGGCCGACAAGCTGGACGCCATCGGCGGCGACAGCGCGGTCGCTCACCTGGATGCCGAACGGCGCACAACCCTGTTGGAAATCGAGGAGAAGGCAACCCGCTACATAGAGCTGAAGCTTGGCATCATGTCGGCTGGAAACGCTTTGCGGATCTACCGTGAGAGCCATCGCTCCGGGATGATGGCGCGCGCATCAGACGCATTCAAGCTAATGACGCGTGGTCAGTATTCGGGGCTGACAACCCAGCCCGCAAAAGGCAGCGAGGTGCTGATCGCCGTGCAGGGTGACGGACAATCCAAGGTCACCGAGGCCCTTTCAAAGGGTGCGCGATTTCAGCTGTACCTTGCCCTAAGGCTCGCCGGCTATTACGAGTTCGCGCAATTCCGACCCTCGGTACCCTTCATCGCTGACGACATCATGGAAACCTTCGACCATTTTCGGTCTGAGGAGGTTTTTAGATTGTTTGGGCAGATGGCGAACAAGGGTCAGGTGATCTACCTGACGCACCACAAACACCTATGTGAAATCGCTGAGGTTGTCGTACCGGGGACGAGGATCCATCACCTCGCATAGGTCGTCTGCCACATGCTTGAACGAGCGCATTCAGACGGACAACCATTCTAACCTACGGTAGACGGCTGCTTTGCGCCTCATCGCGGACAATCAACAGTCAGCCGCAGGTCTGGAAGCTGCTGCGCGGGTTCCAATATCAGACGGCGGCCACTTCGACCGCCACCTTGGACACGTTATAAAGCGCCACTGTTCCCCCAATGGCCTGGGTGGGAGTGAATAGGGCAAGATTGATGCCATCACTGACCGAGCTGCGATAGACTACGCCATCGAAGCCGCTCTTTTTGATGAACTCGCACAGATACTGACTCGGAATATAGTCGATCGCTGCGCCCGCCGGCTGCACCGGCCGCGTCAGTTCCTCGCCTAGGCGTTCGAGGAATGGCAAGTCGGCACGCAGCTGGCCGATCTCGCTTGCGTCGGCCAGGATAAATGGCGATACGAGCTTGCGCGGATTGCGCAGATCCACAGCCTTGATCTCGGGAATGGTGAAATCCGCAACGCAAGCAACCTCGCCGGTATGGGGCCTAATCTCGGCCGCGGCCGTTTCGGGAAACGAACCCAGATAGAGATAGGGGATGCCTGCCGGATTGGCCCGGCCATGTGACGACCGTCGCTTCGGCGGTGCACCCATCTTTTCAATCGGGAAGACCTCATCCTCTGTGCGAATTCGCGCGCGATACCATTGCCGGGGCAAGGGCGCCGCCAGCAGCAAGTCAAGCAGCTGGCGGAGACGGTCCAAATCGATCGCGACGTCGAGAAACCAGCGATTGGCGTACATCATCTCGTCGCGTAGCTTATCCCACTGCGCGAGGCCTTCGCTGATGTAGCTCGCCGAGGGGACGAAGCCTCGCCGCACGATCTCACCATCATTGAGGATTTCGCCGAGCAAGTCCTTCGCGTGTGCGATGTCCATGCGCGGATGGCCGAAGAGCTGCCAGTCGTCCTTCATCCATTCGACGAGCGATTTCCCGTCGTCACTCGGCTCGTAGACGTTGGCCATCAGTTCGAAATAATTGGCGAGCTTGCCTGGCTCGAGGAGCTGGGTGTTAGCGGTCCCGCAGAAATCGCAGGTGCCACGGCCCGGGTCGAGCGACGGGAAGAGCTGATCGCGCAGACCGCGATCGTCAAAGCACTCCGGGCAGCAGAACCGTTGTGGCATGGGACTCAGCCAAGATAATCGGCGAGCGTCTCGATATGGTGCTTCATCGAGAGCTTTTTGGCATAGCCGAGGCCCGGAAAATGACCTTTAGCGTGGAGGTCGCGAAACTCCTTGATCGCGCTCGTTTCTAGAAGCTTTGATGTTCCGGAGTTGAGCCTGAGGATGAGCTTCTGCAGTGCTTGGCCGAACTTGCCTGCGGGGTCGGTCGGCGTATCGTTCGTGGTCGAGACGAAGTGATAGATGTACATGACCTCGTCGGCATCGGGGTCTGTGAAGGTCAGGTGAATCGCCACGGCATAGGCGGGGCCGCCACCTTCGGAATAGACGTCGCCGACCGTCAGGAAATCGCCGAAGCCGTTCATTCCGAGATCACTCTGAAAGGTGAGATGGAGCTCGGAGAATTCCTCGAGCGGGATCTTGGCGAACTCGGCGTTCTTGCGCCGTTTGAAGCCGTCGCGAATTAGGATGCGGTTGCTGCCCTCGAAGTGCTTGCGGTACAGGGTATTGGCGTGGTCCTCGATGAAAACGTGCTGGGTCTGTGGCATCGTATTGTGCAGGTATCCGGCAAGGCCTTTCTGATCGGTGAACCCAGCGTGGATGAAGGTTGGATTGTGGTCGAGATGGGCTTGGTGACATGTGACTGCCTCGGCGAGGTTTAGGTTGCCGCGCAGGAGAATGCCTGCCGAGATCGCGCCGCCGAACATGCCCTGTTGTAGAAGCTGCGAAATGCCGGTTCCTTTTTCCTGATGGTCGCCATGATAGGGGTTCACGATAACAATCGCCTGCCCCTCGGCATCGCAGATTGCCTTTAGCGCCTTTTCGAGGCCGCCCAGTGACTCTTTCACGGGCTCGATGACTGCCACAAATTGCCGCTCTGCCATCAGCTTAGCGGACTCCCGAATTGTCAGAAGTTCGAACTGCTTGCCGCGAAAATATGGGTGATACATGGGCTTGTCAGTTCCAGGTCATGGCCGCTTGCAACGGCGTCGCGACGGCTTCGACCAATCGCGTATGGTCGACGCGCCGCACCGACATCGACAGGGCGGCGGCCTGCAAAGACGCCGGCAGATGGTTGATGAGTTCGCCAAGCGGGGCGAGATTTCGCGTCCGTTTGAGTGTCCGGACCATCTCGACATGCAGCTTCGCCGGGTCGAGCGCGACGAAGAGATCGCGCATCGCCGCGTGCCGCAGCGTGTTCGGCACCTTTGGCACGGGCCCGCCCATCGCCTTTAGGATCGTAGCAGCCTCGCCCGTGCGCAGCGATTCAAAGACGGTGACCGGGCAGATTCGCGCTGGGCAGTTGATGGCGTCGCGCACGGTTGTGATTTGAAAGCGCTTCGACAGGCACATTACGCCGACATCGTCCGGTACCGTGGCCAGAACGCCTTGGACATGGCCTTCGCTCGCGATCACGTTAACTTTGGCGAAGACGCGCTTGTAATTGTCCACCTGATTGGCGAGTCGGATCAGCGTATCCCGCTCGGACTTGATTTCATAGACGGTCGCTGTGCCATTCAGGATGACCAAGTCAGCCTTGCAGCTACCAGCCCGGAACTCGGTGAGCATGGAGGCAGTGCGTAGCGAGTGCGTGCCCAAGAGCACTTTGTGACTAATCGCTGCACGATAGATGTACTCGTCGCGATGCCCTGCGACCTTTAGAATCTCGAACGCGGTGTCGAAGATGTCGCCGACCGTCTGGGGCCTGCCCGTGTGCGCAAGCAGTTCGGTCTGCTCTAGCAGCCGACGGAACAAGCCAGATCGGCCAGTCCTCGCCATTTCGCGGAAAACGCTTGCGGAGAATAGCCGGGTCAAAACAGAAAGTTGCGCTGCGCTGTAGATTTTCCTTCCCCCACAAGAATCGTAGATCGCGTTGCGCCTACGCGGGCTCTTCTAGCGCAAAACGCTCGGGCATGGAATCGGCGTTGCAACATCGACGTGAATGGCTGGCGACCGCCCCAACGAAAGGCGCTGTAGCCAGCGTGCGGCGGCCTTGCGCCTATCTCAGACATTTACGGAGCTCCGGCGAGTTCCCCGAAGCAGGCGTTCACGCCACCGGTCGGTGTGAAAATCGCTGATGTTGGCGCGGTGCGGGGCCATCTACTGCTCGCCGCTACCGACGGCATAATTGTCCACATGGCCGGCGAAGCCGGGCGGCACCCATTGCCCGTAGCGGCTCTCGGCTTCCCTTGTCGTTTGCCCTTCGAGATAATCGACAAATCTTGCCCGGATCATCCAAGGTGCCGACTTTTGGCATCGGCCAGATCCGTTAACCCGCTGCCACGCAGACCTGCGCAGATAGGCCGAGTTATCTCAGGCAGCGACAGCCTTATCGTCCTCAAACGCGTAGAAGTGAGGATCCGCAACGGCGTCGCCGGCGAAATTGCGACTGATCTCCACGGTAATCAAACTGTCGCCAGCAAAGGCTGGGCTTAATTCAAGCGTCAGATATTCGAACAGCGCACGCTCGTGCACCGCGATCACCACTTGCTTGCCGAGACCCTTCGAAAACGTTCGCAACAGAGCGGCAAACTGAGCGATGTGAACGTCATCCATCGACTGCACGGGGTCGTCGAGCACCAACCATGGCAGCTGCGACGGTACCGACAGGTTAAGCGCAAGGAACAGGGTCAGAGCTGCGGTGTTCAAATTGCCCTGGCTGAGCATGGCGCCGGGAGGGCCGGAGGACTGCCCTGACCTATGAAACGTCTCCAGCACAGCCTCCACCTTGCCATCCCCCTTATCGGGAAGCCGGAATTGCGGAACGAACTGCTCGTTCGGAGCAAGCCGGACGAACAGGTCTCGCCAGACCTTGTTAAGCGACCCGCTGAAAACGTCGCGGACGATCCCCGAACGGACATGGGTTGCCGCGGTCGCGATGGTCTTCGCCCGCTCCCGCACCTCACCAATCGACGAAAAGGCCCCCTTCACCGTCGCAACGCGCCTTTCCAGCTCGATTGCCCGCGCCCTGCGGTCCGACAGCAACTGTGCCTCGCGGGCATACTGGTCGAGTTCGGTCTCGACCGAGACGCGCGACGAAAGTGTCGCCTGGACAGCTCTGAGACGGCCCGACAGCGCTCCGGTAGCCGCATCGAGGGCCTCTCGCAGGCTCGAAAAGTTCGTCGTCGGCTGGCCGGTTGACCGTTCCACCGCATCATTAATTTCGGGAAGCAGGGACGCCGACTGCAGCCCTGCCCGTCTCGTGGCGGCGAGGCTCCGGCGAGCACCGTCGAGGCGCACGAAGAGGCTCTGCCCGTCAGCGGCATCCCCCTGCAACGGTTCAAGCCTCGACCTGATCGACGCGATCGCGGACTGGCGCCGGCGCAGATCGACGAGCGCCTCGGGCTGCAGCACTAGCCGCTCGGCTGTTGCTTCATCCCGCCGCGCCGTCGTCAGCCGCTCGCTCTCCGATGCTCGCTCCGTCGAGAGCGCCTGCAGGCGCCCTGCCTCCGACGTGAGGTTCGCTATGGTGGCCGCAATGTGTGCGGTCAGGGAGCCATTATCGAGCTCGCCGTAGTCGCGGTTGCAGACCGGGCACATGTCCCCTTCGACATGCGGTGCGATTCCCGCAAGGGCAGCGGCGAGGGTCCGGGCATCCTTAGCGCCCGCTTCGAGCGCCTGGTTGATCTCACCAATACGCGTCGTCGCCCTCTGGATTGTCGTTCTCGCCGCCGTCAGCTGCTGGCTCGCCGCGCCGTGCTGGTCCAGCAACCGCTGCCAGCGATCGACCTCGACGACGCACCATCTCAGAGCATCGCGGACCTGATCCTCGACGCTGGCGCCATCGAGTGGCGAAAGCTCGGAATGAAACTCTCTGAGGACGTCCAGCGCCTGGGTTATCTGCGCTCCAGGGCCGTTCAGCCACGTCTCGTACTCGGACCCGATGGTGGCAGCATCTCGCTCCAGCGCCGCGATTTCGGCGTCGGGACTTCCTGGCGAGGTCTGCTCGAGACGGCTCAACAACGAGCTCACCTCCGAGCCCTGCTGGGTGACGCTGGCGAGTTCGGCCTGGTCCCTGTCTCGGTCTCCAACCCGGGCCCGCAGTGCGGCGACATCGAAACCGGCACCGACCGGCACTGCGGCGGGGTCCAGAACGTTAAGCAGTTCGTTGAGACGGGAGATGCGCTGCGTTGTCGCCTGCCGGGCGATCTCGACGCTCGACCGTTCACGCTGGAGTTGCTGGTCGAGCAGATCACGAGCCTCTTCGAGCTGCTTGTAGACCGGAGCAAGCTTCCGTATCCGGGTGACGTTGAACGCATGGTCGAGGCCGTCCACCAGGGCGTCGAGCGCATCAAGGCGCAGCAACTCCTTCACGAACTCCGTCAGCCGCGAGTTCGTGGTTTTCTTTTGGTCGTAGATGTCCAGCAGGCGACCTAGCACTGCCTGCGGCAGGTAGCACCGCTCAGCAAAGAAACCGGCATCGACCGCGTTGAGCGCCGGCGTGGCGTCGAACGAACCCGGAGCGAACGTGACCTGGCCAGCCCCGGTCGAACGGCCATTCATCCCTTCGACGGCGAGCTGGATTGAACCACCCGCCGTGTCGATATGGGTGAGGAAGTCGTGGTACTTCGACTGGTCTTCGAGATGAGCGATAGAGCCGGTAAGACCAAGTTCGATGGCCGACATCACGCTGGTCTTCCCCATGCCGTTGCTGCCGTGAACCAGCACCACCTGCGCATCGAGCGGAATGACCACCGATCCGCGCATGGAACGGAAATTCTGGATCGAGAGCGACTTCAAACGCGGTTTCATGACTGCGGCGCTCCGTCCTCGAGCACCTTGTCGGCAAGCGTCGAGATATCGAGGGCGAGTGCCGCCTCCACCGCCTCCTTGCCCCTTTCGGCCAGCTGCACGAACCGGACGACAGCCGGCTCGTCATCGGTGTGGTCAAGGTGCTTTTCGAGGTTGGCCTTCCAGTCGGCCAGGTGCTCGACCGGCGGCGGGCTCTTCAGCGGCAGCAGCACGGCCAGCCAGTCCCGCACCATTTCTTCCGCCATCGGCCCGGTCGGTGCGCCGACCGGCAGCACGCGGCAGACGCGACTGATCGAGTTCACCAGGTCGTTGTCCGCCTGACCGGAGGTCAGAACGGCGGTTACCGATCGCTTCGAGCCCAGCACATCGAGCGCACGAGTAAAGGCGAGAACCGACCGCGTAACCTGTATGTCTTCAGACGCGCCGGTGAGTTCGATCACGATCACAAGGTCGTTGGCCTTTTCGCCGGCCACCAGCACATAGGTGAAATCGAAAGCCTGCGAACCGATCCTGATCGATTTGCCGAGCGGCCGGTAGCCACCCTCCTTCGTCAGGATTTCAAAGACCGTTTCCGCTGTCGTCATAGCCCGACCTCGGAGTTGAACCTGCCCTGGACCTCGTCAAACGATGCCGAGCCCTCGAGCAGGTCGCTGACGCTAACATAGCGCGGCGGCGCCTTGCCTGTCCGCCAGGACTTGGAAGGGCTTCGCTGCTGCCGGGGCGTGACCTTGCGCGAGCAGATGACGACGACGTCGTCGTTCACCTCGTCGAACGCCCCCGACGCGACGAGCTGGTTGATGTTGTCGTCATTGGCGGCGAAAAACACGCGGGCCTGGGCCACCGGAGCGACAAGTCGCAGCGCCCCGCTCGTCGGCTGCTCCGGATCGTCGACCGCAACCGACCACTGGTTCGCGATAACTCCCTGGCCGATCAGCCCCAGTGCGGCAGCGGCTTCCGGCCTGCCGGAGAACCCTACCGCTGGGTCTTGCTGCATCAGATGCGCCGGCTGCGCACTCAGCGGCATGTAGGGGCGGCGGCCGGCGCTACCCGGCCCCCCGAGAAACTGCTCGGTGACCCGGCCCATCAACGCGGCAATCGTCCGGGCGCACTCGTACCGGTTGGCGTTCCCGGCCTGCGCCGCGGCACGTTCGAGCGCTTTCAGACCCTCGACGAGGCTCTGCTTGCCCGCAGCACCTACGGCTGGCGACGTCAGCAGGCCAGCGAGGGCGGCAAGCTTGCCGAACATCGTTCTCAGCAGCAGCGCCAGCAACAGTGGTTTTCCGAAGGCAGGCAAGGTGGCATCCGTTCGGATCTTGTCTCGGTTAGCCTCATAGTCGCCCTGGTATGCACCCTCAAGGATAGATTTCTGTCCCTCGGAGAGCTCCTGGGCCGCAAACACTATCGGCGCTGGGACGGAATTCCAGACCCAACCATTCGCCCCGAACAGCTGCTGGATGTTGGTGTCCTGCCCGGAGAGGCCGATCATCAGCGTTCTTGAACGAGCAATCAGTGCCCTGAGCTGCTCCCGCATCTGTGTGAAGCGCTGGTTCTGCGCCCAATGCGTGATGGCTGCTTCCCTCGCTACGAGCAGCTGTCGATACTCGGCTTCGTTAGCTATTGCCCGGTTCGCGCAGCCGTGGAACTTGTACAACGTCCCGATCCCCAGCGGTCCGTGCAGGTCGCCCCCGGTGACAGCGACGCGAAATGTCTCGTTCGGCCGACCGAGTTCAACCATTGCCGCTTCCAGCAGCCCGTCCCAGTTGGCCGTGGCAAGATCTGACACCACGCCTTCGAGAACCAACATGGCGATCGCCAGGTGTTCGGCGTCGGCCTTCTGCACGGCAAATGTCGTAGCGAACTCGAGGACGTCCCACAGCAGGTAGTCGAAGGGCCGGCCCTGAACCTCAGTGCCCAGCACCTTCGAGTACTTGTTCCAGAGCCGGTCAATGAGTGCACCGTGGATCGGCCATGACCCAACTGGCTGCGCGAGATCGACCTGCGCTCTCTCGGCAGCAGACAGGTCGGCAAGACCGAGGATACTGTCGAACGCGCGATGGTGCTCGCAGTCGGCGCCGGTGATGCGGAGACGCAGTTTCTCGAGTAGCTTGGACAGCACACCGTCCAGCCCGACCACGCGATCCCGCGAAATGCCAGATCCCAACCAGAGGGCGTACTGCCCGGCCTGGAAGCCCGCGGAAAAGCTCTTGTGCGGACCGTCGAGCAAGTCGAGCGTTTCCGCGATCTTAATAGTTGACGCTGTCGGCAAGGTGCCCCCTCCACACTACGCCTAGCGTGACCGAGCGACTGTTTCCACCAATATTTTGAAGAATATTCGGGTCGCGAACAGCGCTTGGCGGTTCGTCAATGCAACGAGTACAGCGCCAGCTCATGTGCTTGGTACTCTTCACAGTGGAGATAGACGATTGGAGGTCGATATCTGTCTGTGTCGCGGGTCGGATATCGCATTGAAACCCTTCGAGAAAGCCCGACTTAGGCAGTTCCGGCCTCGGGCTCTCATCGGCGATCTGTCCGCTTCCCGTTTGAAGTCCCCCACATGCGGATAGTCCGCTTACGCCCCCATATCCGCCTTTCCGATGCGAGCAACAAGCAGCCCTCAGCTGCCGTTAGCTTGGGATCCGCGCTGAAACGCTTGATCTGGAGCAACCCGCAAATGCGACGAGCGCCCCGCGCGAGGGACCTGTTAATGAGCTTTCGAACCGGATCGCCCTAGTCTTCAATAAACTCCGTTATCGTGAGCATTTTGAGATCTTCAATAAGTGAAGCCGAGGAATTTGGTTGAGCCCTGGTTTTTGGAAGTAGGTCGCTAAATTGCTCAATGCCCCTCTCTTGGATAGGTGGTCCGCCGTCCTTGGTAATTCTGCCCGTTGTGGGATAGAAATTATAGGGACCCACCTTGAGTTGGTAGGCAGATTTCCTTGCTATTCTATGGCCGTTAGCAACGAGATGCTCGATGGCGAACTTCATCTCCATCGTGTCATCGGGCCGGTGAAGTGTGTCTCCCAATATTCTGCTCCATTGCTGGTTGAGTAATGGTTTCTCGGATGGAAGGTGAGAGAAAGAGATGGTGGTGGATTGACTGATGGGATCTTTGAGAGAGTGATAGAGGGAAGTGCTATAATTTAGCGTCTGGAACACGGGTTCAGCACCTTATTCGGCGCCAAGTGGTGGAGCGATTTTGGCATAGCGAATGTTCAGCGATCTGTGACGCGCTTGCCCCCGTCCTGGATTTTCGGACCGCAAAAGCTCTAAACGGGGCGAGTCCGTAAGCGACGCTGCAAGGTGCGGTTCGATGTTGAAGCTCAGTCCCGTGGCTCATGACGTCGGTATCGTAGCTATGCGTTCGACACCCTGATGATCTTGGTACGGACCCGAGCTGTGGCGAAAGTATCTGCGGGGAGGATTTCGAGGGTCTCAGCTTGCGGGTGATCGAACGTAATTGGCACCAACGCAACAAGCACCGCGGGATGCTTGTGGCCGCCACGGCCCAGAAGCGACAGGGCGGCCGCAAGGTGTTTATGGACCTCGCTGAAGGGCGGGTTCATGATGATGCGCGGGTATTCGACGCGTCCTGTGACCTCGTCGGCCCACTCAAGAAAGCACCGGTTTATGACAGGGCCAAATTCATGCAGCCCGCTCGCGAGCTTGTTGTGTCGTTCGACCTGCGTGAGTTCATGCCGACTGTGGCCAGAGGCGAGCAACGCCTTCGTGAGCTGGCCGGTACCGGCACTTGGCTCTAGCGTGAGGAAATCGCCCAGCGGCCCTAGATATGCAACCATCCGCGCTGCCACATCGTCGGGGGTAACGTGGCATTCGGTGAACTTGTCGACGATCACGGGTTCGACGACCTGGACGGGTTCGAGCTTGCTGAAGCCGTCGCGGCGTTTGATAGGAATCCGCATCGGCTTGTCGGGGCGGGCGTAGACGCCGCGCTTCATTGTGCGTCATCCGAGTTTGCGAGAATTGCAACGCTGTCGGGCAGCGCATGGGCCTTCGCGTCGGTGAAAAAGACGGCCACGAAGGGCGCAAGGTGGCGCGGTTCATGGTTCGGGTTGATACAAATGCGGAAGCGAAAACCGCCACAGAGTGAACGCCGAGTTCCGCGCTGTTCAAGATGAAACCGGGCGTACTGAGACTTGGTCATCTCGACCACGGGAAAGGTCTGCACCTGATCGCGGTGGTAGCGATGCCGCGACTGGAGCGCTTTTGCCTTCAGGTTCAGGATCGGCGGTAGCGCGTCCTTTTCGGTAGGGACCTCGTAGCCAGCGGACTGCATCAGGTTACGCCATTCCTCGGCGGACAATGAAAGTTCAGTGTCGTTAGCGAGGTGGAGGGGTAGGGCGGCTTTGCTTTCGATTATGAAGGTCTCGGCGTCGATCGCGCGCGCCTGCGGTTTGTGCGCGCCGTGCTCGCGTGCGAACGCTTGTAGGATCATCGGTGTAAGTTCGCCTTCGTATCGACGAACCGGCCCGAGCAATTCACGTTCGTAGCTGAGCCGGTTGAGGGTGTGTTCGATGTAACGGCGCCGCTTGTCGCTGGTGATCGATCGTTTCGCTGCGTCAATGCACTGTTGCCGCGCCTCCTGCGGCGACACGTCACCTTTCTCGACTTTGCCCCACAGATCCCATGGCGCGAGTTGACCCGTGGGTATGCTGCGACCAATCGCGATCTTGATGGCTTCGTCCTGGGTGATCTTCTCCCACATCGCGAGCGAGAGGTGGGCGTGGTTGATCTCGCGCTGCATGTCATGCAGGTCTGCAAGCAAAGTCTTGATGCGGTTTGCGCGCACGCGGGGATCGTTTTTGTAGTTTGCATGCAGTTGGACGCCTTCGGCGCGGTAGAGCCAGTAATTCGCCGACTTCTCGGCCTTGTTGGCGTTGGTCATGGCAGATTGCATGCGCACCTGGGTCTTTCGCGCTTTTCGCTCGGAATGATGACCGACCAGGATCGGTTGTCCGAAAGCGAAGGCCTCGGAGAGATTTTGCGCTGCGCGCTGGAATGCGTTCGCCTGGCGGTGGCGCTTGTTTGCGAGTTCGTCGAGCCGATCCGCTTTGGCCGCCGCTCTCTCTGCGAGCGTCATCTCCTCGGGCTCGATCTCACCGGCCAGTTCGATTGCTAGATCCTCTCGCGAAGGCGACCACTTGGGGGCGACGAAGAGTTCCTGCTTAGGCGCCCACACGAAGCCGGCATCCCTGACACGTTGATACGTCTCGCTATCCAGGCGGGTGGAGGCGTAAAGTCGAAGTTTGTTGTCCTCCGGGCTGTAACTTGCGGTGATCTTCATTTGCGAATCGTCCCCCACGAGTTGGAAGGCGTCCCGGCGGGACGCCGACACGAGCCAAAGCAGCTGCGGACCATGCATCGGTCCAGTGATGCGGGGCTGCTCAGCCACAATCAATTTTCGTTCGGGGTATGCTGGTCTTTACGGCGTTCCAGACGGCAATGTTGCGCGGAGCCGAACTACTCTCGCTCAGGAGCCATTCTCGTACGACATGATGGGAGCGGCACGGCGGGGAATTGACGACGCTAACGTCTGGGTCGTCTTGGAAGAGTTCGAACGCCACTCTTTGCCGCTCGACATGAATGCTTTGGGCTTCGCCCTTACATCTGCCGAACTAGAACGGGTTCTCGGCAGGGCTGGACGGCGCAAAAACCTGGGGCCAAATCAGTGCGTAGGATCGCTTCTCGGATGCGCACTCTTCCTCGGTGATGCCTGCAAGCTGCGCCGGTGCCGCGGCCTGGACATTGTTCCACGCCGCATCCTTCTTCTGTTGGGACAAATGCATGGATGCGAATGTCGACCGGAGTTCCGCCGTTAGGCGTTCGATCTCCTCCGCAGTGAAAAAGGCGTCGTGTTCCGCGCAATAGTTTGCTATGTAGTATCTTGCCGAGAATTGCGTGAAAATCGCCAGCTCTTCGCTCTCCTGGTCCTCGCCGGCGTTGGCTTTTCTGTTCGCTTCTTCTTGTTGCCTTGTAGCTTGGTATTGAGCGGATTCCGCAGCTCGCTCCTCAACCTGTGCCACGGCCTTGGCTCGCTCTATCTCTTGCTCTACCTTGGGTGGAGCTGCCCATTTGAGGCGCCCTAGGAAGTCGTCGATAGCTACCAGTCTTTGCGTCGGATTTTTCTGATCCCGTACGATTGTGGCCAGTTCATCTAAGAGTTCCTTTGTACGAACCGCCTCCGTCTCTCGCTCGGCCATCGGCTGTCCCACCGAGTATTCAAGATAGTTGATCAGACCCTGACGATCAGGGTTTCCGCATTCGGATATCCGGGCCTTCAGTGCGTTGAAAGAGCTAACGGTCCATTGTTCGAAAGGGATCCCGAATGGCTTCCCTCCGGAATACCATTGCTGCCTGCTGTTAAAGTCGACCGTGAGGTGGTCACAGGGGATCCCGCCGATGACCAGATCTGCTGGTTTCGTTTTTTGGGCCAATATGTTGATGCGGGCCGCGGCGACAACCTGCGCGACGGCTGGTGGGATCGAGGGCCAACCGTAAGAGCGCACCAGCGAGTCAATGTCGGAAAGCTTTTTATCTGAGGTCGAAGCGCTTTCGGTGATTGCTGAGAGCTTCCCAAGAAATACAGGTGAAACGCCTGGCACGACTTGTTGTGCAGGAAGCGCGTTCTCGTCGCTCTGCACTAGTTGGTAACTGGGCGAAGAGGCGGGATCGGAGACATAGATCAATTCTCGTGCCGATGAAGCGACGGCGGGCTGAATAGCGAACAGCACCGCACCCGTAAGGCCAGCGCAAACGGTCATTTTCAGGACGCTTTGGATAACCGTGCCTGCCGCGTGACAATGCTTTCGCCCAAGTCTCATGATCCGTCCTCTGAAGACGATGAAAAGGAAATAGGATGGCTATAGCCACTGGTTTGAATGGCGGCAAGCTGCGTCTTTGCTGCCATGAAGGGAAGGGCGCTTCTGGCTTGGAATTTGCGACGGATACGCGTCGCTCAAGGCATGTCCCAGGACAGGCTCGCGGCGGATACTGAGATCGATCGAGCCTATTTGGGCGGCATCGAGCGACAGACTGAAAATCCATCGCTCGACGTTTTGGACCGCCTCGCCCATACGTTGGATGTCGACTTGGCGGACCTTCTTAGGCAGCCAGAGCCTGGCGAAGAGCCACCCAAGCCGTTACGAAGCGGTCGCCGCGCTAGAAGGATTTGAGCGCTTTTTGGGCGCAACCGGTGCCTTCGCCGCTGTGGCGCGTGGACTGTGAGATTTGCCAGCGTCGAACGCGCTACCCGAAGGGGTCGCTACCAGCGATTCCATTACGTGGCGAACAACCCGATGAAAATCGCAATATCGGCCCCAGAGGGCTGACGCGTACTCGGCCGCACCATGGTCTGCGATCGCTCGCACCACAGTCTCAAGCGTGAACGCCTGGAAGCCGACGCGCTCACGTCCATCATCATGTGGCTGGTCGCCCGTGGCGTCGTGTAGTTCGGCCGCGTATAGGGCGTTCGATGCGACGGCGCGTCGATTCAGGCGCGGTACGATCGTGATGAACTTGCCGCGTGAAGCCAAGCCGTTATCGACCATCAACTGAGCCATCACGTGTTCGCGGCGAAGCTGTTCAAAGCCAGCACGTGTAAGGATTGTGTCCTCCGGATCGATGAACAGTCCGCACTCCCGGGTCGTCTCGTCATAGCGGTCTCTGTGACGGGCAGGGGGCGCCAACATTTCCTCGACGTACTTGATCTCAACAGCGACGAAGCCTGGTTCGCCGTCTGGTGTGACGATATCGACCAGCACGTCGAATGCTGTTCCATCGCCGAAATAGGTTTCCTGGAAGCGGCCGGGGCTGTGTTCAAACCTGATGCGAGTGACGGTTTGGACGAAGCCGGGCAAGAGCTTGCTCCAGACCGCGGTGGCAAGATCTAGGTCGAAGGCCAGGGGTGCCCACAGGTTGATGGTCAGGCATTGTGAGGACAAAAGGTTTGTCCAAAGTCGCTCCTCATTCCAGACGGATCCAGGTTCTCGGAATAAGAGCTCGGCCTTGGCGAGTGCCGTGACGTCGTTGGTCATGAAGTTGGCGCCGACCCGCGCGGCCGGCCCTGATATGCGGGAACCGAGCTTGATCCGTCGTGTGTCGCCTCTCGTCCCGGCGATGACGGCTCCAATGGGGATTTTCTGTTCCTCACGCCAAAGTGCGCTGAGCAGCCGGGCCGCGGCACCGAACCGAGCATCAGTCGCGATGAAGGTATTGCTGGCCCGCAAAACGAATTCGGGAATGAGGGGCGCGTATATGAGGGGCCGTTCGAATACCGAGCGTGAGCGGTCGGTGCCGGCGGCGGCTGTGGCATTGTCGGCTCTGGTAAGGGTCAGTGCGTTGTCCATCAATGGCTCCTGTCAGTTACACTGAGAGGTTCAATGATGGGGTCCAGCGATTTCCAGATGCGATAGCAGAAAGTCAGGTTAGAAATATTTCGTAGTCATGGGGTTGTTTTGTCGGTTTGTCGGGAAATTCCTGTTCCTGTTCCTGGTGGTGTGATGATGATGTTGATCATCGCCCTCTTCTAGAGGTAATAATAATGGCGTTTGACCACTCGGTTTCGCATCTCATGATGGGCGAGGGGGCGAGCGATAGGCGGCGGGACTCTTAATCGGTCCACGTTTCACGGCAAACGTCGGCCGCCCGCTTATCCTCGCGCAGCCCAATGAAGCTTGGGCCACGAACACACCCTTTCGAACTGAATTCCAAGAACTCGACCTCGGCGACCAGTTCGGGCCGCAACAGAATGATGCCGTCGCGCCTGGACTTCCTGTTGGTGGGTTCAAAAGGTTGAGCCAATTTCGAAAAAAGGGCGGCCAGTCGGTTGCGTTCCGACGAAGAAAATCCGCTTCCCACGCTTCCACGAAGCTTCATCGTCCCACCGTCCAGTGTGGCCAAGACGATCGACTTGACGTCACCAGTGGCAGGATCTGGTCGCCAGCCAGCAACGATGAACTCCTGGCGCTGAGTGAACTTTATTTTACGCCAGGCCGGCGATCGAGCGCCTGGCAGATAAAGGGCGTGGGCATCCTTCGCCATTACGCCCTCCCAACGCGCTTGTCGCAGAGCCTCGGACAGCTTGATGCCATCGGCTGTATGTGCGACGAAGTTGATATTTTTGACGCCCAATTCGGAAATGACTTCGCGCAGCCGCTGCTTTCTAGTGAGGAATGGCAGGGCGGTGAGGCTGACGCCTTGAACCGCGATAAGATCGAAAGCAAAAAACGACAAAGGAATGCTGCGGTCTGAGAGAGCTTCGCAAAGCAGGCCGAAATCCGGCCGGCCACTCCTATCAAGGGCGCAGATCTCGCCGTCGAAAGCGAAATGATGATCGGCGCTTACTTCGGCGGGCAGCGAACGACCTAAACGGTGCGTCCAATCAAGACCGTTACGTGTAAAAAGCTGCAACTTGCCCGCCCGCACCACGAGTTGGCAGCGGTAGCCATCGTATTTTGGCTCGAAAACCCAATTTGCGTCGGATGGGAGAACGCTTGCAGAGACCGCCAGTTGGCATGGCGTGAAATCCATCGGACACCCCTTATGTATTTTTAGGTGTTCAACCGTCAACGCTGGGTATTGCCAGCTTCGCGGGTCGCCCGGTTTGAGGGAAATGGCTCCGGGGCCGCGTGTGTTCAGTAGGCCCTGTCGATATCCGCCAGTACGTTATCCGCGAACGCCATAGCGGCGTCGAACGCGGTGCGGTCGCTGTCGGCATCCCACACGGCAACTGCCTTTAACGCACGCAGTGCCTTCTCGAGGTCGGCAGCATGCCAGATGGCACCTTCGGAGCATTCGATCAGGCGACCAAAACCGCCTGTTTTTTTGTCGTCCGAGACGCTATCGGCCATCAAAGCGCGCACCAAGGCCTCGGCGGCATCGGCATTCGGGGCCCTCACGGTCGCGGCATAGTCGCCTTGCTCGAGGTCGCTATCGGACCACGCTATGAGCACTGAATAGGATTTCACGTTCTCGGTCATTGCCGCTCCTCATATCCAGCGCGTACGACAGGGCGCTTGCGGATCAATTTGGGCAGAACGTGTCACCGTTGACCCAATGGTGTTGCGCAAGCACCATCCCTGCGATGTGGTTCAGTTTTGGCCCTCTCGGCCGCCCCACTACTGCAGGTGATCGACCCGGCGGATTAAACGGCAGGTTCAAAGAGAGCGTTGCCTACCCGATTGTCCAAGACGCTGGCGTCCTCGTCGTCGCCGGTAGATGCAGATGTGATCTCAAAGAGCCAATCGACGGCCCGAGAGGCTTGCGCCGCGGCGACAAAGATAGCGCGCGGGTCCTCGCGCAGGAGCGGCAACCAGCTGGCGATGTATGAGGCATGGTTTTGATGCGGTACAATGGCCTGGCCAAGTCCGGCCAGCAAAAACGCTGATCCCAGTTCCGCAATGAGTTCTTCGGCGGCATAGGACCGTTTGCCAAATCGGGAGGAGAGGTCGCGCGACAATCGCGTTTTCGCGCCGGTCCAATGCACGAGCTCGTGCCCCAAGGTGGCCATATATCCCTCGGGATCTTTGAAGCGACTTTTCTCTGGCAGACAAATTTCATCCGACGAAGGGCTGTAGAAGGCTTGCGTGCCTCCAAAGCGAATAGCGGCCCGTGTTTTTCCGACGAATTCGTCGAAGTCTTCGGTAATCCAGCGACTAGCAAGGGTTGGTTCCGCTTCATGTTTCACTCCGTCGACCTGATCGCTGTTAAAAACGACCGACGAGCGCAAAACGTAGCGGCGTTCGGCGGCGCGGTCTTGGTCCACGCTTACTACACCTGCGGGTTCGATTTCCTTGTAAAAGAGAACGAGGCTTCCCTTTTCGCCCTTTCGCACTTGCGCGCCCTGAGCTTGCCACTGTCGGTAAGTGGCCCATCTGTGATCGGCGAAGCCCAGCGTCGCGGCGGCGCACCAGAGGTTCAGAATATTGATGCCGCGATAGCGATGGCCGGTTGTGCCGTTGATGGGTAAACCGCCCTTTGATCCATGCCATGGGCAGATCCAGTCACCACCATTAGTGTGCGCGATCTGTGCCAGCACTGCATCTGTGACCTGACGATATAAGCCGCCGACCATGGCCGAAACCTCCAACGTTTGACGTCAGTAGGTTCAGTCGTGCGTTGCGCGTGTTGCCTGATCGGTCGCTTGTAGCCAATCGAAGACCCCGGCCGGTCTATCGTGGCGATGTTTGAGGGCTCGAGTATATACATCCCCGTTCCAAAATCGAGGGCTTGCCATCGCGTCGACCCCACCGGCGAAACGGTAAATACGGGAAAAATTACGTATATTATTGAGTTTGTTAATTGCCACTAAGGCAACGAATTAACGTCCTCAACAATTGGTCTGTATGGACGAAAACACGAAATTGCCGCCGCCTGATATGCGGGTCTGTGAACCCGATGTGCCCGCCTCGGCTGAAACCGTCAACTCATTACCGGCGCTGGAATCAGGGGGGAGTTCCGTAGCTCCACCGCCATCCATCGATGAGAATGATCCCATCGTATGGGTGACGCAGTACTTGCGCTATCATGGTCTCGAAATTCTCTACGATGGCTCGATTGCAAAGAGTGATCGACAGGCGGGCGCAAGGCGCCCAGAAACTATTGCTGAAGTACTGGCGAAAGAGGAGGCAACGACTGCGGATTTGGTCGACCAAATGGTCTTGTTCGCCAAGCGAGAGGGTCACCCCTTCAAAAGATCAATGATTGCGACCGCTTGTCGACAAATAGTGAAGCGTGAAAAGGGCGCGAGGCGGCTAACGGTGCTTGGGCCTCTTATCCAGCGCGAACTGAACGTCGATGAGATTGCAAGAGCGCGAGCGCAATGGGCAGATGTCGGGATGCTGTTCGAAATGGATTCGAATTTGAGCGTCGCCATAGTTCAGCACTTTATCTGGCAGGTGAAGATGAAAGCGCTTGGAAGGCCCATCCAGCACCACTTGATGCCGATTATCTGGAGTTCGCTCCAAGGATCCGGAAAATCGACGTTTGTGAAGGATTTTGTCGGACCACTTCGCGAGCTCGCGGCATTCGCATTTTTGACCGATATCGCCGATACGCGCGCCGGCCAAATATTCAGTTTCCCTGCGGTTGTAGTGGATGACATGCAGGAGCTCGAGGCACGGTTGCTGGCCGTCCTCAAATCACTGATGACGTTGGAGGTAGCAACGAACAGGGCCCTCCATACATCGTTCACTGCGCGCCACCTTGTCCGCTCTACATTCATTGGGACGGCCAACAAACCCATTCAACATCTAGTTCGCGACGAAACTGGAAGCCGTCGTTTTGCGATGCTGCCATTTCGCAACGGCTGCGTCGAGAAGGGTGGTGATGAGCGGGTCTGGAAGATCGTAAAATCACTCGACTACGATTTGCTGTGGCGCTCGGTATCAGAATTGGACCCTGCGCCGATCAAAGCGGTGCTTGCGCAGCTACACCGGCATCAAGGCTCGTTTGTTCCCGAGAGCCGCGTCGTGTCATGGCTAAAAAGGCTAGACATCAATTCGAAAGAAATCCGCGGCATCGTCTATAGAGCTGGTGCAAAGGCCGGTCCCTTGCACGAGCTTTACATTAAGCAGACCGGACATGACATTAGTGCTCAGAAGTTTTCTCAGGAGGTCTTGACGAACTGCGGAGATCCAGATGTCCCCTTCGAAGGACGGACAACGAACAACAAGTGCTCCATATACGTATTCAAGAGCCGCACGGTTGACCCGGACGGATCAACAACGTCACCTTCACCACCTTCACCACCTTCACCACCTTCACCACCTTCACCACCTTCACCACCTTCACCACCTTCACCACCGTCGCAACCGGAACTGCAACATCGAGGCCTAGATGCCGGTAAAGTTGATCAATTGGGGTGATCGCCGGTGAGTCTTGCGGAAAAACATCGCCCAGACCGATTTTCCAAAGTGGTGGGCCAGCCGAAGGTCATCAGATACCTCTCGGCGGTGGTGCTGTCTTCCAGCGAGCCTAAACACTTGCTTTTATGTGGGTCCCATGCCTCCGGGAAGACGACGCTTGCTAAGATCTACGCCAAGGCGCTGAATTGCTCCAACGTTGACAGCGAAGGCTCGCCTTGCAACGAGTGTGTTTTTTGTACGCATCCCGAACAATATCTGTTCGAATATGACGTCCCTGGCCAAGGCGGCGAGAAGGCTGATATCGCGGCTTGGCTCGAAGGACGAGATCAAACGCCGGTCGATCACCGAACTACCGTCTTTTTTTTTGATGAAGCGCACGCCCTCTCGTGGGAGGCTGATGATAGCCTTCTGAAAAGGATCGAGAACGCTCCTAAAGGGGTCGCGTTCGTGTTCGCGACCACGGAGCCGTCGCGCCTGAAGGTAGCATTACGTTCCCGCCTGGCGCGCCTAGAGGTGCGGGCGCTCCCCGTCGACGATGCCGTCTCTTTGCTGCGCTCCGTGGCTGACCACGAACGGATTGAATACGACGTTGACGGCCTAGCGCTGTTGGCCGTCATCAAGCGCGGTTATCCGCGTGACTTGTTGATAGCCCTCGAGCAAGTGCGCGGCTTGGGCAATTCCGTGACCCCTGTGACGGTCAAAGAGATATTTGGGCTTGAGCAAACTGCTTGGCTTGTTCAACTCTTTTCGGCATTTGCAAGCGGTGACGAAGCCAGGCAGCACGAGGTTCTTTCGGGATGGCACGATGAGATTCGGGTCAAGATCGATTGGATTCGCGTCTTTCTAACGGCAATCCTTTACCGCGATATTCATGGCCTTGATGTCGTCATTGATCCGGTCACGTACGCGGTCAAGGACAGCGGCGCGGCGATTGTCGACGGCTTCTGTCGTCGGCTAGGCCTTTCGTCTGTTCAACAAGTGCTGCCTTTTTGGGAGCGCCTGCTGTCATTCTGGGACCGACCTGTGTCGAATGATCAGGTCGAATTGCAGCTCCGGATGGCGTTATTCCAAGACCTGGTCAACCGTCGTCTAACTGAGGTATCCACTGGCACCGCCGCACAGTCGTCACATCCCTCAAGCCTTGAACATGAGAACGGCAGCAATGTCGATAGCAGTCTCCGACGCGACCGACGCCGAGACCACACAGACGCCGATCTCCTACAACTAGTGCCTGCTGATCAAGCCTTGGGCGACCGACAAAGTCTAAGCCTGATGGATGTTCGCGAAATCATCAACAGAGCCAGTTGGTTTACCCAATCGACTGGCTGCCGGGTGAACGCGGCGTTTGAAATATGGCAATCATCCGCCGGCATCGAGCGCGACATTACCGTCAAATTCATCGAAAACTTTATTAGCGACCTGTGGCCCGGATCATCCGACTTACCGCGGATGACCGCGTCAATTGTAGTCCTGGAAGCCGGCGATTTTGATATGCTCACCGGCTATATTTGCGCCCATATCGAGGGGCTGGACGACAGCCACGCCCGCTCAAGACTGCTGGATTGGTGTGGCCGGTTCGGCGAAGGGCATCCCAACGGTAGTGCGCATGGGATCGACGTAAACCTTCCCGAAGATCACGCAGGCATGAAATTTCACTGGAAGGAGGTGCTGAACCTCTGCGCTGGACTTGGGGGAGATGCCTTTGTAGGCGGCGACCAAGCCGAAGAACTTCTACAAGCCATAGGGGTGAAGGAAAACGAATGGCGCGAACCCGTTGGGTTACCGTTTCCAGTTCTCCATTTTCACGGCCTAATGGCCAACGCGGCCATTGATGAAGCGAAGGCATACGGTATGGAGTTCCTATCTGCTTTTGACGACCAGGCTTGGCCTCAACTGCGCCGGGAATGGGAATTGAAAGAGTACAAAGACCGCATCAAAGAACGCGACTACCGTCGTCAGCAGCAGGCAGAACTACGGATATTTGACGCCGACCCGCAACGGCTCAAGGCGGAACGAGAGCGGCTTCAGGCGGGGTGGCCTGAAGCAAAACGTCGACGCCGGTCTTGGAAAATTTGGTGGAGGGCGCTGCCGTGAATTCGATGCTTGACGTCGAATTTCTCGCTAACCCCTCATTACCGTCTCGCGTCCTGGTTTACCGGACGCGAACTGGCATTTTGCGTCGTCGTGTAAAGGAAAGCTTACGTGTTTTGTATGGCACGATTGGCTTTGAACTTTACCCTTGCAAGGTGTCAGAAATAAAAATGGCGGGGAGCGGCCGAATGCTCATTCCCGCCGCTTATTTCTGCGATATTTCGGGTGCCGTCGACGACGAATCAGTGGTTTCCACGATCAAGCATCCAATGACGGAAAACGTCGTGATATTTGCCGATAGCAGGTGCCGGATTTTCTCGGACCAATCATGGCTAGACAGCGACGGCGTCTTATTGCTTACAGAACCGCTTTTGAAAACGGAAGTGATCTCCCCAAAAGTCTGGGATTTCTTGAAAGCGAACTGCAACTTGGCTTCGATTGATGCTTTGGGCCACCCGGGCCTCAAAAGCCGCTTCGAATCTTATATTGCTGGCGCTGGCCTGACACTACCAGAAATCATGCATGCATTCGATATGTATGTGGCGGTGCACTTCGACGCATTTGGGCAGTTAGTCGGAGAGCCAGACAAAAAGAAAATTGCGCGAGAGCGCAGTCTCCTTGCTGGGCCGCTGGCTTCTTATGTGCACGATCCGCAGGCGAACCATCGCGCTGACGTCATTCGCGCCGTCGATCTGCGGCTCAGGCACGGTGTGTCTAAAACGTCAATAGTGGACGAGCTGCACCAGCTTAGCGTGATGATGATCAGGAAGCGCCTTGAAGGCTCAACAAGCGGGTCCGCCAAATTAGACCTTTCGCTCTGGGCAACCCTGGTTATGGCGTGGACTTTGAGTCTCCAAGGCGCCGCAGGCGAGGCCGCCGGGGAGGGCGCGCGTTCTGACACGTTTGTCGCCACCGTGGAGCAGATGTTACGTGACTACCATAATCGATGCCAACTGACCGGCCGCGATCGTATTGCCGGCCTCTGGTCCCTTTTGGACGACGCCAGAACAGCTTTTTTCCAAGACGACGAGGGCGAGGGCGAACCGAGCCTGTGGCATTGCTTGGTAGATCTGCTTGGCGAAGACGAGGCTTACGAACCAAGATGGATTACACGCCTTCGGGTCGGCCTAAACGCGTGGCGAATCCCGGTGGTTACGCATGCTGAAAACCGAATAGATCCAACGCCGGCAAAAATGGCGCAGTCGTTCGACGACATCATTGGGCATCGTGTGATTGCAAATGCCATCAAAAGTCGTTTTGCCCGGGGCGAGCATCCGCCCCTGTGCCTTCATGGACCGGATGGTGTGGGCAAGGAGACGCTGGCTTTGGTCTACGCCAAGGCGTTTCTCTGTGAGTCACGCTCAAAACAGTCGCATATTGCGTGTGGTCGATGCTCGGCCTGCAAAGCTGTTGACAGGGGCAGCTTTGACCTCATTCGGCTCGATGGAAGAGCCAAAGAAGGCGACCCGGGGAACATAAGAGCCTGGCTGAGATTAATGAAATTTCGGTCGCAAGGAAACGGAAGAGTGGTCATTATTCAGAATGCTGAGCGGGCGGCTGAGCTGATCGACACGCTCCTGAAAACCATTGAGAGAAGCGCCAAGGACACTTTGTTTATAATTTGCGCTCGGGACTTATCGGGGTTGAGCGTGACAGGGGTCTCTCGGTGTGAGGTGCATCGATTGGCCCCCCTCGGTTATGAGGATGCGACTAAGCTCGCGTCGCGCTTCTGCCAGCAAAAAAGGATGACTGATCCTGATGTGCTCGAGTTGCTGCTCGAAAAGGGTTGCGGCTTGCCAGGGACGCTTGCTCAAGCGAGTGCGGCAATCGCTGGCGAAAATGCCTTTGCCGTGGAAGACGCAACCAAAGCTCTAGATCGCGACTGGATTCCGGATGCCATAGCCGATTGGGCATCAATGCTCCAATCTGAGGCGCCGCACACCCGCGGTTATCTATCGCTCTTGCAAAAGACCAATCCACGCTTGGTGCTCGAGCGAATAAGGGCGGTCCTATTCCATTTGGCGGACCGAAATCTCGACAGCACTCGTCGGTCGCCCTCCTGGCGGCCTCACGTCACGGGGCTTCAATGCTTGATGCATTTGTTGCGGGATCGAGCCACGACACAGGAGAAAAGCTATCCGGAGTTATGGAGCGCGTTAGCTGATTTTTGGGGCCAAGATCATTCGGATTTCACTGGCATCAACAATGCTATGGAGGAGACGCTGCTGATCGTTAGGGCTCAGCCTGCAGGCGAGGCTTAGACTTGCGTCGTTTTCGGTTGGTCCATAGATGCCCGACTTTATTCGCGAGCACAGTAACCTCGTTTGGACCCATTTGTTTTTAACGGCACAGCTCTGGTCGTCAAGTCGCTTGGTTGCGTCTTCAGCCACGAAACGTGCAGCAATCCGTAGCCGATCTCATGCGGTCCCGTCGAGCCACACCTTTCCAAGGTCAATTTCAAAGGTCGGGTGCATGGCATAGCCCCTGACATGCTTTGTCGCGTGGTTGAACAAAGAAAGCCAATAAGGCTGAATTATAATACCTGACTCTTGGAGAAGTTTTTCGATATCCTGCATTAGAGCTTTGCGCTTCTTGACATCCGCCAACGTCAAAGCCGCGTCCACCTTTTGGTCGAATTCCGGGTTGGTCCACCCCGTCTCATTCCATGCTGCTCCACTGCGGTAGGCAAGCACCATCGTCTGTATTCCTAACGGCCGATGATTCCAGTCTGTTATCGAAAGAGGGTATTTCAACCAATCGTTATAAAATGTGCTGATTGGTACAATCGTACGCCTCACCTTGAATCCGGCGTCACGCCACTGTGCGGCAATCGCGTCACCGGTGTTCTTGTGCCAATCCTCGTCACTACTAATGATATCGTGTTCGAAATCCATCAGCCCAGCTTCGGCCATAAGCCGCCTGGCTGCTTCGAGGTCCCGTTTCTTTTCCGGGACGGGATAAAAATCGGGTTGTAATGGTGCAACATGATAATTCGCGGCAATGGTGCCGTCGCCATTGACGGCAAGTTTTAGCACAGCACCATTGTTGACCGCCAACTGCAGGGCATTGCGCACACGCTGATCATTGTAGGGTTTAGCGGCGACGTGAGTACGGCACACCACTGTGCTCGCCGTTTGAGATGCAGACTTAACCAAACCAAGGCTATCCAATATGGATACATAATCCGCGTACGTTTGATAGTTTGCATCAACTTCGCCTGATTCGAAAGCACTCGTAAGAGCGGAGGGATCGCTACCATAGTCGATGAATTGCACTCCGTTCAAATACACTTCACCGCCCCACCAGCTGCCGTTTGTTCGACGCTTCAGGACGGCCTTTTGGCCCACCTCCCATGAAATCAGTTCGAACGGACCTGTGCCGACAGGATGCACAACGATATTGGACCCGTTTTTATCGTAGTCGCGATGAACTATGAGCGCGGGATAGTCAGCGAGGCTGGGAATGATGGTAATGTCGGGTTTTGGCAGCTTCAGTTTAATCGTGTAGTCGTCAACTTTTATGATGGTGCCATCGCTTGCCCTGCCTGTCGTTTGATCGATAAGCGTGGCCATTCGTCCGGCCATCGAGTTTCCAGGCACGTCTCGTTCGCACCAGCGCAGCAGGTTGAACATCACATCATCTGCAGTGAAGTCGTCACCATTGTTCCACTTGACGCCCTTCCGCAAATGAAGAACGTACTCGGTCGCCTCTTCATTTGTATCCCAACTTTCCAAAAGCTTGGGTTCAAATGTATACTCCGTGGTGTACTTAACCAAAGGTTCCAGGAATTGTCGGTAGATGTTTGCTATTTCAGAATAGTCATTTACGCGCGGGTCCTTCGCGCCATAAACCACCATGGCAATTCGCAGTATCCCACCCTTCTTGGGAGTTTCTTCCGCCTGCGCAGCCGGCACTGCACCCAGCATCGAATAGGCCATCGCAGTCGAGGCGCCAAAGACTGAAGCGAGTGCTAGGAATTCGCGCCGATCCATCCCGCCCATTTTTACATCGTCGGAGAGGCCGTCGAAGAGCTTGGGCATAGCCTTGCCATGCCTATTGAAATAACCCATCTGAACCTCCAAGAGTATTATGGACCGCAGCTTGAACGCGCACAGGTAGCCCCGTTACGGCAGCGTCAAAAAGTGCTCAAATGTTGATTTCGAACGACAGCCGCCGCAAACTTCCCGGAAGTACCGATAAACTCTTGCCTGACGGGAGGTTGGGGGCAGTGGAGAGTTCCTACCTACTCCTCCTATTTCGGATACGCTAGCGAGCAGGGAACAACAAAACAACCGGACAAAAAGTCATGCTCCGCAGGACTAAATGTTATAAGAAAACAGTGGCTCTTCGCGCAACTGATTTGCCCTTGCCGCGGTAGCCCTCAGGTATTTTACAGCCGTCGCCGGCTTAAACGGGAGCGGTCTATGCTTCGTGATTAAAGCGGAACCGGTCAGATAAAAAAACGGCCGTTGGCTATGACATGGCCGAGCGGAATGTCGGACGTGGCTGTTTATCGAGGGAGATGTCGGCCACCCGACCGCACGTGGACGCTTTATGAGAAATCGAGGGGGCGTTCGGCTTCGATTGATGGTCGGGATAGAAAGTGCCCATTGTCATTTCGCCAATTTGTTGTCGTGGTTGCCATGGGCTTCTAGGCGCGATTCAAGGGGCTCCACGCGCTGAAAATATGCATTTCAGTTCCGCTCGGAGCCCAGGAGATGAATATGAAAATGACGAGGCTCAAGAGAGCCCTTCCGGCGGGATTGTCTTTGCCACCATCAGGACCGGCGAACTCGCGAATTTGCGGAAAAGTTGCAATCACTGAAATAACCTGGCGCCCGGCACCAAGGCGCGGGCTCGATAGACCTCGTATACAATGGTCAGACCCCGGTGTCGCGCGACAAATACCCTATGCCAATATACCCCAGCAAGCGAGGAAGTTGGTCGATCATGTCAGATTTGAACATGCGAGGGATCTGAGCGAAGACTTCGGGGATATCAAAACTGTTTTCTGACAGGGCGAACGCGAGCGGGATTTTTCGCCGCAAGAGATTTTCTGCCACGACGAAGCATTCTTCGCCATGGATGCAGACGCTCAGGATGGCCGCATCGATTTCGCAGTACATCGCCACATCGAGCGCATCCTCAAGTGTCCCGGCGGGATGGTAGACATCCGCTGCTGCCGCCACCAAGGCGTTACTCAGCGAAAATGCAAACGACAGGTCGTCGTCGGCGATCAAAACTTTTGGCCTTGATCCCGGGAACGCTTGGGGGTTGGCAGGCGCGTCGCGGACACGTGGCAGGTGCTTAAGTGTTTCGCGCATTGGGAAACAACTCCTCGGCGTTTTCATGCATGAGCCGTCGGATCAGCTCTGGGACGCCCGCCCGGTCAATCCAGCCATGGCTGACAACCTGGGCAAGAGCCGCTGTGATTCCCTTGCGGGCAATAATGCTATGACCGACAATGTTTTCGACGATGGAATAATCACCGCCGAAGGTGAGAACCTTGTGGCAAGGGACGGAAACCAAGAACTCGGCAAGGAAACGAACGCAGGCTTGGGGATTGATGATCCATGCCCAGCACATGTCGACGTACGCGTTCTTGTAGTGCTTGCAAAGGGCCAGGTATTCGTCTTGGTAAGGATAGCCGATGTGCATGAGCACGAAGCGTATACCTGGATAGGTCTGGAGTAGATTGCAGATGTCACTTGCGTTCTGGTGCACCTGCGCAAGCGGCATGAAGTCGGAACCGGCCTGATACCCGGTGTGAATTTTCACTGGCAGTCCGTACTCCTGCGCTTTCCCCAGGCAGTAGTGCACGAGGTAATCTTCAAGCGCCTGATACCCGTCTGGACCAATAAAAGGGCGGTCGGAGATCATCGTCGCGAAGAAGCGCTCTGCGGTGTGTCGGCTGACATCTTGGAATTTCAGCCGCCGGTAATAGGCGCCCACATACTTAACTGACACAGCCTGCCGGCCAAAACGCTCGAAATATTGATCAATCGCTGCGAGCCATTCTGTCAGGCTTCCGATCTGGACGTTGAGCTCTTGTTGCACCTTACGGATGTCGGTCAGACTGCAGCGGCTCAACTCCATGATACTAATGTCATTCTGGAGCAGTTGGGGCTGCTCTGTCTCCATGTAGACCATTTCAAGGGAATTCACATGGCATTGCGAGAGACGGCATACATCCTTCAAAATGTGAGTATAGAAGCCCGGGCGTCGCATTTCTTGATAACGGGCGGACAGTTGCTCGACATTGTGTCGGCTGAACGCATCAATGTCGTATAGCTCGCGAAGGGTGAGACTCAACGCTCTGGCGTAACCAGTGTGTTGCACAGTAGCCCAATACGGCTGCACGATCGTAAACTTCGCCTGCGCCGGGGTATCGGGATCATAGAACCGTTGGCTCTCGGCGGTCGTCATACCCGCACAGGAAAGGTCGTCTTGCAGGTAGTTTTTGAACAGCAGCGACCAGTCATCGCAAGGCAATATGCCATCAAAATGCGGGCTTGTGCGCCGCGACTCCTCCACGAGGTGCTCATGGGTGTCGGCTAGGACGGTGTGCTTGACCTGTTCCCAAATCCAGCCGGATACTTCCGTTTCAATCAAGACGACCTCCGCGAAAAGCATTGGGCGGAAGGAAGCCCGCGCTGGCCAGGCTCCATCCGCACGTCAAACACAAGATATGCAGCCGTCCGTCAGGCTCGAAAGCGGGTCTCACGGCGTTCGGTTAGCTACATCCGTGACCACAGCTTGCCGCCGGTGGCCCAATTGTTAGGCGTATATTCGTCAAAAACGACGTGGATCTGCTCCGGCCGAAGATTCATCTTCTGAACGAAGAGGTTTGTTATTTCGGCAGCGATCTCCGTCTTTTTGTCGTCATCCGATTTGAACGTCTCGATATGAATAACGGGCATGGGCTTGTCCTCTGTTAAGTGGAGTTGTCGCGGCTATCTTCACAAGGCCTAAAATTCGGCGATTGGATCACCGAACAGACTGGGATCGATCGTCAATCCCAGCCCGGGGCCTTTGGAGACTGGAATATGTCCATCAATGACTTGTAATGGATTTCGCGGATCATAATGACTGTCTTCCGAGATGGTTTGCACCCAACTGCACCCCTCAAAAAGGTCGGGCCGGACGGTTGCACCGAGATGTGTGCAAGCGGATCCAATGATGTCGCCGCCCCACGCATCATCACTTGTGTGCGGAAGGGAACGGGCCTCGCAGATATCTCTGAAAGTCGCCATCGGCTTCAAGCCGCCGATACGGGTGACCTTCATACCGAAGCCGTCGCACAAACCGCTTCCGATCGCCTGAATGACAGTGTTGAGGTCCACGCCGCTTTCATCAAGATAAATGGGATGCCGAACCTTCGACCGGATCACACCGATTTCCTCGATCGTGTTGCAAGGCTGCTCAAGCACGAACTGCAGGTCTTCACACTTTTGACTGAGAAAAATGGCGTCCCTCGTGGTGAGGTTACGGTTGCCGTCAACCGCCCAGCGCATACCCTTGGGTAGGACCTCGCCCACCTTGCGTAGGACCTCAATATCTTCTTCAACTGGCCGGCCCCCGATCTTGGTCTGGATACGCACATAGCCGCCGGCACCGGCGTCCTTTGCCAGACGCACGGCTTCGTCAGAGCTGGTGATTCCAATGAAAAAATAAAAAGGCACTCGCTCCGTCGCGATGCCGCCGAGCAGCTCGGCCACCCGCTTGCCGGTTTTCTTTCCAAGCAAGTCATGCGCGGCAATATCGATGGCTGCCTTTGCATAGGAGTGTCCGGTGAGCAGTGCATCCATCTTACGGTGGAGCAAGACGGGCTCGAGCGGCGCCCCAATAAGACCGGGGCCCATTTCGGTCAAGGCAGCACGAGCGCCGAGCGAATGACTTGCCGAATAGATCGGGCCAATAGGGCAAGTTTCACCCCATCCGGTTAGGCCGTCATCCGAAGTAAGTTCAACGATGGTTGAATCGACGTCGGAGATCGTAGCCTTTCCAACCTTGTATTTTCCCCCGGGAATGGAAAACCGTTTATGGAAGACGCGCAGACGCTTTATCTTCATAAAATCCCCCTCTTGCCACACGTAGGCCGTGGTAGCGCCCTGGATCCTTGGCTCGAAATGAACGGCGAGAAGACTCCTAGGCGCGAGCTATAAGGAATCGGGAAATCCACTTCAAATGAGTATTGGTAGGTATGCCAAATGACCTAAAGTTATGATTGGACACGGTGTGGCGAACCGTTCCGGTTCAAGCTTCCTGCACGAAATGGCCATGACTTTAGTTTGTCACGCCCATGACTTTTTAGGAGCTTGCGGCCCGGCGAGATGCGGCCCTAGATCAAGACCAGTACCGATCCGATTGGTCACGGCGACACCGATATAATGGGCAATCAATAAATGAAGCATGCGGGGAAAGTTGTTGTAATAACCGGGGCTACCTCCGGCATCGGCGAAGCCGTCGTCAAGGCATTTGCCGAAGCCGGTGCCTCCCTGGTCTTGGTGGGTCGTGACCAAGCGCGCGGTGAGGCAGTCCGCGCTGTTGCAATGAGTTTTGGCAGTCCTGCGGAGTTGTTGCTCGGTGACGTTGCAGATCCGGCTTTTGCAGAACAGGTCATCACCGCGACACTGGAGCGGTTTGGGAAGCTTGATGTGCTGGTCAACAGCGCCGGTATAATTCGCCGTGGCAATGCGGTCGAGACCTCGAATGATGACTGGAGCGATACGTTCAAGGCCAACGTTGATGGCGTATTTTATTTCAGCCGCGCCGCAGTCAAAACCATGCGTCAGACCGGCGGGGGAAGCATCGTCAACATCGCCTCTAATGTCGGCCTTGTCGGGTGCCCCGGCTTGGCCGCCTATTGTGCCTCAAAGGGAGCGGTTGTCCTTCTGACACAGGCAATGGCCCTCGACCATGCGAAAGAGGGCATTACCATCAACGCAATTTGCCCCGGAGCGGTCGATACGCCGATGTTGGTGTCGGCACATTCCAAGCCGGTTTCGGCTCAAGAAGTGCTCCAACGGAACCGCGATTCCACGCCTCAGGGACGGGTCGCCAAGGCATCGGAAGTCGCAAGCCTAGCGGTATTTCTATCGAGTGAGGATGCCGGGCACATTACCGGTGTCGCAATACCCATCGATGGCGGCTTCACAGCAGGATAGGAGTCACCAATGGTTCAAAGGCTGTCGAACAAGGTCGCTGTCGTTACCGGGGGGAACCGGGGTATTGGTCGGGCAATCGCGGAGATATTGGCCGCCGAAGGTGCCAACGTTGCGGTAGGCGATCTTCCCAATCCGAAATCGACACCTACTGTGGCGGAACGAATTCTCCCGTTGCCTCTTGACGTCACGGACGAATATTCGATTCGCGCATTTGTCGACGAGGTGATCGTGCGTTATGGCAAGATCGATATCCTCGTGAACAATGCCGGCATGGTCATTCACAAATCGCTTGAGGACCAAACCGCTGAGGATTGGGACCGGCTTATGGCCGTCAACCTGCGCGGGCCCTTCCTTATGGCGAAGTACATTGCCCCGGAAATGAGGCGTAACGGATCGGGCTCGATCATAAACATCGGCTCTGTTGAGGGCCATATGGTCAATCCCTGGCATACGGCTTACGCCGCTACCAAGGCTGGCGTCCACGGGCTAACTCTTGGCTTGGCGGTGGATCTCGGTCCGGACGGCATCAGGTGCAACACTGTTTGTCCGGGCTGGATTGATACGGATCTCAACAGGGCCTACCTCGAGATGCACCCCGACCGCACGCTAGTCGAGCGCGAGTTGGGAGAATTGCATCCCGTCGGCCGGATCGGTTCTCCCGTGGATATAGCCCAGGCAGTTTTGTGGCTGGCAAGCGACGATTCGAGCTTTGTCAGTGGCGAAAGAATCTCCGTCGACGGCGCTCGGACAAAGAAAATCCCCCTTCCAGCAATACTGGACGAAGAGTATCGCGCCAAACTTACTAGGCCGGTGGCGGCTGCATCGGCGGCCGAACTCTAGCCGCTAACAGCCGGATGAATTCTGCGCCAGAGCGGCCGCCAGACGCGGAATGGTGATTGATGTCCTCGGACGACAACGTTCTTTTCCTCGGCATCGACACCGGTGGCACTTATACCGATGCCGTGCTGTGGTCGCAAACCGAAGGCCCACAGCAGGGGCCGAACAAGGGCAATGTGCTGGCTAAGGCCAAGGCCCTTACCACGCGGCACGATCTTGCTGTTGGCATTTCCGGCGCGGTCGATGCGGTACTAGAGAAATCCGCCACGGACCCGACGGCCATTAAACTTGTGTCGATGTCGACGACGCTTGCAACCAATGCGCTGGTCGAGGGCCAGGGCGGCCGCGTGGCGCTGGTGATGATCGGCTTTTCCGAAGCCGACCTCGCCCGCGATGGGCTGAAGACGGCGCTCGGCACCGATCCGGTGGTGTTTTGCCCAGGCGGACATGACGTCCACGGCAATGCCGCCAGGCTCGATCTCTCGGGGTTGGAGGCGATGCTGCCGGAACTCGGCGCCTCGGTGTCCGGCTTTGCCGTCTGCGCCTATTTCGCCACTCGTAATCCGGCGCATGAAATCACCGCTCGCGAGCTGATTCGCGGCAGGACTGGCCTGCCGGTCACCGCCAGCCACGAATTGTCCGCCAAGCTAGGCGGCCCGCGCCGGGCGCTGACCACACTCCTCAACGCCCGGCTGATTTCGATGATCGACCGGCTGGTGGCGGCAACCGAAGGGTTTTTGGAAGCCCGCAAAATTGCCGCCCCGCTGATGGTGGTGCGCGGTGACGGCGCGCTGGTCTCGGCGGCCTTTGCCCGCCAGCGGCCGATCGAGACCATTCTCTCTGGCCCGGCTGCCAGCTTGGTCGGCGCCCGCCACATGACTGGGCTCGACAACGCCATGGTGTCGGACATTGGTGGCACGACAACGGATGTCGCCGTGCTCGATGGCGGCCGTCCGCGGCTTGACCCCGAAGGCGCAACGGTCGGCGGGTACCGAACGATGGTCGAGGCGGTGGCGATGCGCACCTTCGGTCTCGGCGGAGATTCCGAAGTGGCTCTGGAAGATGGTGCCCTCAACCCGAAAATTCTGCTTGGGCCGCGCCGCCTGGTGCCGCTGGCGCTGGCCGGCATGGCGCATGGCGACGCCGTTACATCGGAACTTGAGCGCCAGTTGCGGGCGCCCAACCCGGGCCGCATGGACGGCCGTTTTGCGGTCCGCACCGGCGTACCAGCCAGGCTGGCTGCCGGGCTGACCACTCCGGAGGCCAAGCTCTACAAGGCGATCGGCGCCATGCCGCTGCCGCTAGACAAGGTCTTGAGTACCAACGCTCAGAACGCGACGCTGAACCGGCTGGTGGCGCGCGGGCTGGTGCAAGTCTGCGGCTTCACGCCCTCGGACGCTGCCCATGTGCTGGGCAAGCAGGCCAACTGGGATGCTGCGACCGCACGACTCGGTGCCGGTCTGCTGGCTCGCCGCCGCAATGGACTCGGGCATCCAGTCGCACCGACGCCTGAGGCGATCTCCGAACGTGTACTTGTTACCCTGACCCGCGTTTCCGCAGAGTGCATTCTTGAAACCGCCTTCGCCGAGGACGGGTTGGACGGTGCTGCGACCGTTGCTCATGCGCTGGTGCAGCGCGCGGTCGACGCCCATTCAGGCATAGCCCAGTTGTCCGTGGCACTCGATCGTCCGGTGGTGGGGCTCGGCGCCTCCGCGCCGCTGCACTATGCGGGGCTTGCTTCCCTTATCGGCAATGACTGCGTAGTGCCCGAGGACACTGACGTCGCCAATGCGCTTGGCGCCGTGGTCGGCCAGGTCCGCGTCTCGGCAGAGGCCCTAATCAATCAACCCAAGGAAGGGCTTTTCCGGTTAACCGCTGGCGGCCGTGTTCGTGATTTTATGAACGAGGATGCGGCCATCAAGGCGGCAGAAGCAAGCCTTAGGGAAGTCGTTACGGAGCAGGCCAAAAAGGCCGGCACTGACGATGCAGAGATTCAGATCCACAGGGACTTCAAGGTATCGATGATTGAGGATCAACGCCTGTTTGTTGAAGCGCATATTGTAGTCGTGGCGTCGGGCCGTCCCCGGATAGCATCCGTTTCTTGAGTCTCGAGCCAGTTCCACTGAGGGTTTTGCGTTCTTAACCCAGACCGGGACCTACCCACGCCGGTACCGAAGTCCGGCATTGCTGAGGTGTAATCCCATACACACACCGGAAGCATTTAGAAAAGTGCGAGGGTGAAATGAAACCACAGGCAATGGCAATGTCTATGAGCGGCATCCGCGTGCCTTCAATAAGTCGTTTTGCATGGTCGACGCGGATACGCAGGTAATGCCGCAAGGGGGGATGCCCGACATGGGTGCAAAATAAGCGTTCCAGCTGCCGGCGAGAGATGCCCGTCCGTTCAGCGATCTGTCTCATGCTGAGGGGCGTTTCGACGTTTGACTCCATGATTCTCATCGCCATCAGAAGCTTGTCGCTTACGCCGGCAAACGCAAGACCGGAAGGACCGGTCTGTCGATTGGATCCCGACCGCTGCCCTTCCACGGTCGCGTGCCTGCAGACCTCATGGGCGGTGAAGCCTCCAGCGTGGTTTGCGATTAGGTCAACCGCAAGGTCAAAGGCCGATAGTTCACCGGCACAGGTTGAGAACTGTCCGTCCTTGACGAACAGCGAGTCCCTTACTTGAGGCTGGCTAAAAACTTCCGCAAAAGCTGCCAGGCGAGACCAGTGGATGGTACACCGCGAATTCGCGAGCAGCCCGGTCTGCGCCAGTAGCCAGGTGGCGGTCCCGACCGCGGAGATTGGTATGGACCTGCGTACCAGCGCGCGCATGAAGGTGTTGAAGTGAGGCGAAGCTGGTTGCGCCACGGGCTCGCCGGCGATGACTGCGAGGTGGTTGGGTTTGCGGCTCCCCGAAAGAAGTGCTGGATCCTGGATCGTCAAATCGACATCGATCGCGATGCCATTCGCGCCTTCCACGCGCCCGCTGTCGAGCCCAGCAATACGCCACTGGAACATGGTGAGACGCGAAACGGTGTTCGCAATCCGAAACGGCTCAAGGAACGCATGCAAGGCCAGGTGCGAGAATCCCGGTAAGACCACGACCACGACCTGAAACGGCATTCCTACCGGAAAAGCAGTGTCGGGCAGGCTTAGGGCCTGAGCTGCGTTGATGTAAGGAGGTGCATTCATCGAAACCCGTCCATGCATTCGCAAGTGGTTAAGGTGAGCCTGCCCAATCCTAATAGATCCAGGCGGTGTCCGGTGCCAACGAGCGCTAGTCCGATCGTCCGAAATACCAGGCCCGACACCCGCCGGTCGGGCCGATTTAGGGTGCGCGTCTTGGCAGAAATCCGCGTTGCACGTTCGCTCAGGCCTAAGACTGCAAGCGCTCACAGCACCGCGTCGCCGATCTCGAGTTCACGGCGTTTGATGAAATCCAGCAACGCTTCATCAAGCGCCTCGTCAATGGGGGGCGCCTGGTAATCCTGCAGGGCTCTCACGGCTGCATCGATCCCGCGCACATTGGCATCTTTTGCCCCGGCTACCGACCATTGCTCGAAACTGTCATGGTTCATCAGGTCCGGGACGAAGAAAGCCTTTTCAAAATTCTTGAGCGTGTGTTCTGTCCCCAAGTAGTGGCTGCCCGGCTCGCTCTGCCGCATCGCGTCCAGCGTCTCGTCGAATTCACTCAAGTTGATGCCTTGGCCAAGCCTGTAGAACATGATCATCTGCTCTGAATCGAGCATGAACTTGCTGTAGCTCTGGGTGAGGGCTGCTTCGAGGTAACCGGTCGACGACAGCACAAAATTTGCACCCGCAATGAGGGCGCCATACATGTTTCTGGCCGCCTCGTAGCCCGCCTGTGCATCCACCAGCTTGGAACTGGTGTTGCTGCCGCTGCAGCGCCAAGGCAATCTATAGTGCCTCGCCAATTGACCCACGAGCATGTTCATGTGGCAGATCTCCGGCGTTCCAGCCATGGGAGCGCCACTCTTCATGGAAACCGTCGCCAGCCACTGGCCATAGATGCAAGGGGCTCCAGCCCGGACCAACTGCGCGAACGCGACACCTGCCAAAGCTTCGGCATTCAGCTGGGCCACGGCGCCCACGGTACTTGCCGGGGTGCTTGCACCTCCCAGCACGAACGGTGCCAGAATCATGGCTTGGTTGTTGGACGCGTATACCTTGACGGCATCCAGCATGGTAGCATCCCAGACCAACGGCGAGTTACAGTTTGCCAGAGAGATGATGACAGTGTTGTTCTGAATGAATTCCTCACCGAAAACGATCTTCGCCATCTCAATGGTGTCTTCGGCTCGTTCGCGGGAAGTCACGGCCCCCATGAACGGCTTGTCGGAGTAGCGAATGAGGCTGTAGTTCATGTGCAAATGGCGCCGCGGCACAGCGATGTCCATCGGTTCACAGAGAACGCCGCCGGTCATGTGCATCGCCGGGGACTGGTAGGCCAGTTTGGCGAAGTTCACAAAGTCCGCAATCGTCGCGTTACGGCGCTTGCCCTCCAGGTCGAGCACGTTCGGTGAGCCATATGCCGGCGTGAAGATCGTCTTTCGCCCCCCCAAAGTTACCGTCTTAGCGGGATTGCGAGCGTGAACAGTGATCGTCTCCGGCGCCTTGGAAACAAGGTCCATAAGAAGCCCGCGGTCGATCCGGACACGCTGCCCGGTGACATTTGCACCCGCCCTGCGCCAAAGGTCGATCGCCTCGTCATCGCGAAACTCGATGCCGATCTCCTCAAGTATCTGCATAGAAATATTATGAAGATGCAGCAGATTCTCGGCGCTTAGTACATCCATATATGGAAGGCCGCGTTCAAGAACGGGCAACAGGGTTACTGTTTTGTCATTCCGTAATTTCTGGCGGGCTTCTCGCCCTCCTGATCTAGACGACATTTCAACCTTACCCTTGATGTTTTGCAATAATATACAGGCAAAAGTGCCCACCAAATAATAATAAAAGATAATGCAAGGTATGCCTTCAGGTCATCACCGGATGTGGCCGCTCGGCCATCCCTAGGACGCTGACTTCGGTCAGTAGACGGCTTTAGCACCCGCCACCTCAAGGGTGGTCCCGGCGATGAATCTGGCCTCCGGGGAGCTGAGAAAATAAACCGCATCGGCAATGTCCGCGGGATCACCGAGATGGCCAAGCGGATTGGATTTGCTAAGCTCGGCAACGGCGGTATCCGGATCAAAACCGCGATGAATAAAACCTGAGCGGAGCATTGGAGTGTCGATCTCTCCGGGGCAAACGGCGTTTACCCTGATGCCGCTAGCGGCATGGTCCCTTCCGAGGCACCTCGAGAATGTTGCTACTGCGGCTTTGCTGGCGCAGTAAGCCGCGTGGCTGGGACCCGGATAGATTCCCCAGGTGGAAGAGATGTTGACGATCGACCCGCCCCCATTGGAGCTCATGAACGCTATGGATCGCCGGCAGGTGTAGAAGATCGCCTTGAGGTTGATGTCGAAAGTCCTGTCCCAGTCCTCGTCACTAGTATCGAGAATGGTGCCGCGGGTGATAATGCCTGCATTGTTAACAAGCGCGTCAAGGCGGCCGGTTGATTCAATGGCCATGTCGACGAGGTCCTCGCAGTAGCCTTTGCTGCGGAGGTCTCCAGCTTTGGCGAGGACGTTCTCTCCGTCGCGATTGAGGTTCGCCGCCGTGGTCGCTAGGCGATCCTCATTGGTATCCCCCGCCACAACATAATAGCGATTGGCAACGAATTTCCGGCAGATGGCCTGCCCCATCCCGCCGGCAGCGCCAGTTACAACGACAGTCTTTCTTTCAGCGGTCATGAGCGTCCAACCATTGCTTGAGGAGGAAACCCTGCGAATTATCCATGCAGGGAATCGGGGCGCGGGAGGGGTCAGATCCTCTCGTGAATGCCGCGTAGGATCATGGATGCGGTGATGATCCCAACATCTGCCCCATTTGCGTCGACCACGACCAGCGGCCCGTTTGGGTGTTGGGTGGTGAGGCCGAGCATGTCCTTGAGGGCTGTTTCGAGGCCAATCCGCGGGGCATTGTCCAGATTCAGGGTACCGTTAGAGCTCGCGAATTCGCTTATGGGAACCATGACCGATTCAGCCTTCAGCAAGCCGAGGCGGCTGCTTCCCTGCACGAACCTCTCGACATACGGGTCTTTTGGGTTGCCGATAATGTCATCTGCGGAGCCGATCTGCAGCATCTTGCCGTCCTTCATCACGCCAATGTGGTGGCCTAGCCGGATGGCCTCCTCCAAATCATGCGTAATGAACAGAGTCGTCTTCCCGAGTTTGGTCGACAGCTCCTTGAACTGGTCTTGGAGATCGCGGCGGATCAGCGGATCCAAGGCCGAGAACGGCTCGTCCATCAATAGGATTGCCGGGTCTGCGGCAAGCGCGCGCGCCAGCCCGACACGCTGCTTCATCCCACCGGAGAGTTGGTCAGGGTACCGGTCACCCCATCCTGAAAGCTGGACCAGTTCAAGCTTTTCTTCTGCAACCTCATAGCGTTGCTTCGGTGGCACCTTGCGCAATTCGAGGCTCAACGCGACGTTGTCGCGCACCGTACGGTGGGGCAGGAGGGCCACGTTTTGGAATACCATGCCCATGGTTCGGGCCCGAAGCTCGCGCATCTCGTTTTCAGACTTGAGGTTGATGTCCTCGCCGCCGATGATTACTTGGCCCGCGCTGGGCTTAATTAAACGATTGACGTGGCGCACGAGGGTGGATTTGCCGCTACCTGACAGACCCATCACGCAAAAGATTTCTCCGGCTTCGACGCGAAACGAGACGCCGGCGACGGCTGCTACACACCCGTGCTTTTGAAGCAGGGTTTCTTTTGAAAGGTCCTGGCGCTGGACGGTGGTGAAATCAAACTTGGAGTTGGTCCCGAAAACCTTCCAGACGTCCTTAAATTCGATGGCGTGCGCTTTCAAGGGGAGCTCCAAACTGTGAGTGGCGCCCGGCCAGGGAAGCCGGCCAGGCGCTTAACTTATGCGGCAAGCGTTACTTCGCCGCCTTCTTGGCTTCTTCGAGCCAAGCGTTCCACTGGTCGAGATGGGCGGCCTTCCACGCTTCGGCGTGCTTATGGATATCTTCGTTGTTCTTTTCCCCCTTATGGATCAGGAGGTTTTCGGCATCGACGTCCGCTATCGGCACTTCGACCAATTCGAACCATTTGGTCGCGACCGGGTTGCCATTGAGGAACGTGGTGTTGGCGATGACATGGTGGCTATTCACCGAAAAACCGAGGTTGCCGATACCCGCAACCGTAGTATTTGCGCCAGCCTGTTCGTCCGGTAGCGCCGTGAAGGGGACGGTAAGCCAAACGACATCCTTGCCGTGCTTCAGCACGCCCTGGATCCAGTTGGGGGTCCAGCTGTAATAGAGAACCGGGCTTCCGGACTGGACGCGTTGGATGACGTCGGGGAGCAGGGCGAAGTACTCTCCCTGCTTGTGGGTCACGGTATCCCGCAGGCCGTAGGCATCGAGATTGTGTTCGATGATGCGTTCGCATCCCCAGCCGGGATCACAACCATAGAGGTCGGCCTTGCCGTCCCCATCAATGTCGAACAGCTTGGCAAGCTTGGGATCCTTGAGCTGGTCGATGGTCTTGATGTTATACTTGTCAGCCGTAACCTTGTCGATCGAGTAGCCTTGGATCGAGTCGCGCACGAGGGTTCCAACACGACGCAGCTTCGCCTCTCCACCAGCCTTTTCGGCGAAGGCGATATGCAACGGGTACCAGTGTGGCGTGTAGTAATCAGCGTCACCATTGCCGACTGCGATGTGGGCAAGGGGGACCTGCGCAGCCGATGGCTCGTTGACAGTGTATCCAAGGTCTTCAAGACCCAGCTTGACGATATAGGCCTCGAACAATTCCTCGGCCTGACCGAGGTACAGGGGGCGTACTGTGACGCCTTTGCCCGGCAGATCCTGCGCGACGGCATGGCTGATGGACATGCCGAATGTGGTGGCCAGGGCGACGGCGGTTGCTAACTGCAGAACCGTTTTCTTCAGATGAACGTTCATGAAAACTCCCCTTTTTGCTTACCGTTGATTGCCGGCTAATCCTTGCCTTCCGTTCCCCGCCGGGGAGGTCTGGAAGTATCTAACAGCGCGGGTGAACACTCCGGCCGGGCCACGCTCGTACCAGGCAATATGCACATGGCGGTTCCGCTGGATCATCGCGGATTGGGTCATGCGATCGAGGATGATAGCGAGGATAACGATGCCTAATCCCCCGGTGGCCGCGAGACCGATATCTAACCGGCCGATGCCGCGCAGAACCATCTGGCCAAGGCCGCCGACCGCGATCATGGACGCCACCACAACCATGGAGAGAGACATCATTAGGGTCTGGTTCACGCCGGCTACTATGCTGGGCAGCGCGAGTGGCAGTTGGGCTTTGAACAGCAGTTGTCTGTTCGTGGCGCCAAAGGCCTTCATCGCCTCGACCACCTCCTCAGAAACCTGCTGGATCCCGAGGGTAGTGAGCCGGATCACGGGAGGCAGGGCGAAGATGATCGTCACGATGACGCCGGGGACGTTGCCGATGCCGAACAGCATGACGACGGGGACGAGGTAAACGAACGACGGGATCGTCTGCATCGTATCGAGGATTGGCCTGCAGATCGCCGCTGCGCGGTCGCTTCTTGCAGCAAGGACCCCAAGCGGGATGCCGATGACGGTGCACACGACAACGGCCGTGAATACCAAGGCAAGGGTGATCATCGTTTCTGGCCAGATGCCCAGGAAACCGATTAAAGCGAGCAATCCCACGACCTGGGCTGCCAGCCGCCAGCCCGCGATCTGCCAGGCGATCAGGCCAAAACCCAAAATCGTGAGTAGGGGAGGGATGCCGTTCAAGGCGATTGCAAATGCCGTCAAAAGCTGGTCAACCGGCCACTTCAATGTCTGAAACAGGGGCCGGTATTGCTGGACGACCCAGCCCAATCCCACGTCCACCCAGTCTCCAAATGGTATGCGGAGGGTTTTGAAAGGATCGAGGATGTCTTCGGGCTTCACCAAAATTCCTTTCAGTCATGACAGTCAGTCGATGACCATAGCCTGCGTCACCGCCCACGCACAGCGCAGTGGCATCCTGACGACGGCCAGAGATTTCCTAGAGATACGGGCTCTCGCGAGCGGCCGATAAAAGTGGCGCTAGTGTTGTGTTCCCATTTCCAGCGGTAACTTCATTTTAACCGCATCCCTTCGCACGCCGCATGTTCAAGAACATTCGTCTGCTGTCAGGACCGCCCGTCTACCTGCAGATAAAGGCTAACGACGGTGGGAGATTTAAACAACCGAACAAAAAGTTATGCATTTCAGGACTAAATGTTATCCGCCGTGGGGACGACCGCGGTGTTTTGCAACGAGACTTCGCCCTCCAGCCCCTCGCTTTCAGGTGGATTGAGACCCGCAACCTGCGCAATCATCCAGTCACGGAAGACGGTCACATCTTCCCGTCCGATGGCCGAATTCGGGACTACGAGATGGTGCTTCCGCCCCGTAAGGTAGCTTTCCTTCAGCGGCCTGATCAGCGTGCCTTCCTCCAGATAGTCGCTCACCAGGTGGCGCCACCCAAGCCCGATACCGGCTCCTCGCAGTACGGATTGCAGATGCGTCGGATAGTTATTGAAAGTTATGGGGCGCTTGAAGGGGGTGGAGATCCCGAACTGCTCAAGCCAGTGGGCCCAGTTGAAAGGCGACCATGGATAGGCGGTCCAATGCTGATCGTCCATGTCGAGGAGGACCTCATTCAAAAGGTCCTCTGGCGATGCGATATTCGGGGAATGAGCTTGGTAGGTCGTGCTGCAAATGGGAAAGACTTCCTCGCTGAACAGCTCCGTTGCTGTATACTCAGGGCGGGGCAAATATCCCATGACAACGGATACGTCGAAGCCGTCGGTCGCGGGCGTTGGGCTCCGTTCGAGCGAGACCAGGTGTAAGTCAATGTTTGGATTGTTGGTGACAAACTCGCCAATCCGGTGACTCATAAAGAGAGTTGCGAACGAACTTGGCATGCCGACCGTAAGGCGTTGCGGTTTCTGCCGTCGCCGGACGCTGTCGAAGGCAGCGCCGATATGTGCCAGGCTCAGGGCGGTGGCCTCAAAGAGCTCCTCACCTGCTGGGGTCAGAGAGACCTTCTGGTTTCCCCGATTGAAGAGCTGGGTGTCGAGGTGGTCCTCAAGCGTCAGAATGTGCCGGCTTACCGCCGCCTGGGTCACAGACAGCTCATTGGCAGCTTTCGTGAAACTTAAGTGCCGGGCCGCTGCCTCGAACGCACGAAGCGCACTGAGTGGGAGACGCCTGTAGTCCTTCGACATAAGTAATTGTTATCCTGCGCCCTGAGAAAAAGTAAATTGCGCGGTGTCCCGTTATCTATAACCATCGGCACGTTAAAGATCAAACGAGCGGGCAGGCAGCTAGTTCGTTCAACAGCCCCGCGCGTAAAGCGAGCGCAACAAGCCGAACCGCGGGCACCCACTATTGAGCACAACGCCCTACCGCCCACCGGCGGGCTGATTTGTGCCGTAGCGAAGGCTGCAGCTACCAAGGCTTCCTTGGTCCGCTTCGGCGCGCAGGTACGACGCTGATGAACAACTGACTTGCGGCCTGAAGGCACGGCCTGCGCCCACCACGGGAGACCTGAATGCACGGTAAAGTCGACTACAGAACGCAGGTGCAATCGATGAAATTGCCGACGAAGATGGTCATTGACGGCGAGCGGACTGGCGCGGTGTCGGGAAAGACATTTCCAACGGTCAATCCAGCGACCGGTGCCGCCCTAGCTGACTTGCCGGCGGGTTCGTCCGCCGACGTCGATAAGGCGGTTGCGGCGGCCCGCGGGGCCTTTAACGATGGTCGGTGGTCTAAGCAAACGCCCATGACCCGCAAACACGCTTTGCTCAGGCTGGCCGCGCTCATCGAGGAGAACACCGCCGAACTGGCCCTGATGGAAAGCCTCGACAGCGGCAAGACGATCAGTGATTGCGTGAACATCGATGTTCCGGAGACAGTCAACAGCCTGAAGTGGCACGCCGAAGCCGTCGACAAAATCTACGACCAAGTCTCGCCCGCCACCGATCAATCGCTTGGACTGGTCGTGCGGGAAGCCATCGGCGTGGTCGGGATCGTGCTTCCGTGGAATTTTCCGCTGCTCATGCTGGGATGGAAGATCGGACCGGCCTTGGCTGCCGGGTGCACGGTCGTCGTGAAACCCGCTGAGGAAACCTCATTGACGACGCTTCGCGTAGCTGAACTGGCCTTGGAAGCGGGTATTCCCGCAGGCGTTTTCAACGTCGTAACCGGGGACGGTCCGGACGTTGGCGAGCCGATCGGCCGCCATCCGGACATCGACGCGATATCCTTCACCGGCTCTACAGAAACCGGCCGACGCTTCCTGAAATACTCATCGGAAAGCAACCTGAAGGAGGTCGTTCTCGAGATGGGGGGCAAGAACGCCTGCATCGTGATGGATGACGCCAACGATCTGGATGCCGTCGCCGCTCATATTTGCAACGGCGCGTTTTGGAACATGGGCCAAAACTGCTCAGCAATTTCGCGTCTGCTCGTGCATAAGGATGTTAAGGGGCGCTTGCTCGCCAAGCTTAAGGAGGTGGCCAAAACCTGGACGGTTGGCGATCCGCTTGACTCGGACACTCGCATCGGCCCGCTCATTTCCCCTGCGCATTTCGAGAAAGTCAGCGGCTATCTGGAAGCGAATGGCAAGCTGATTGTTGGCGGCAACGCCTTCAACGGCACAACCATCGAGCCCACGATTATCGAGTTTGATGCCCATGAGGGAAAGCACATTACCGAAGAGATCTTTGGGCCAATCCTCGCCGTTATTGAGGTGCAGTCGCTGGCCGAGGCGGTAACGCTCACCAATGCCACGGAATATGGTCTGGCGGCTTCGGTGTTCTGCGGCGATGGCACCCGCGCGCTCAGGGCCGCCAGGGCACTTCGGGCAGGTACTGTCACCGTCAACTGCTACGGGGAAGGGGACGCGGCAACCCCGTTCGGTGGCTACAAACAGTCCGGTTTCGGGGGGCGCGATAAGGCCTTCCATGCCCACGACCAGTACACACAAACAAAAACGCTTTGGGTCGACCTGAGCACCTCCCACGAAGGTTTTTAAGATGACCGCTTTTGCATTTCCGGGCCTGAACCTGGCCATTACCACACCTTTCGACTCTAGTGGCAATGTGGATTTCGAACGCTTGGACGACCTCGTGGAACGCTACTTGGGGGCGGGCGTCGATGGCATCGTGTTCAGTTCCGGCACTGGGATGCATGTCTACCTGACTGCGGAGGAATCGAAGGCTGTCATCGAGCGTGGCGCCCGCGTCGTATCCGGGCGAGCCAAGGTTATCGCGCAGACGTCGGCCCTGCTTACGGCAGATGTGGTGAGACGGACCCAAATCGCCAAGGATGCCGGCGCCGACGGCGTCATGGTGCTGCCGCCTTTCTTCGAGGGGCCATCCGATGACGACGGGATTTTTGACTTCTACGCTGAGGTGGCAAAGGTCGGTTTGCCCATTATCGGCTACAACGTGCCGCAGGCCGTCGGCGTGCGCATTACGCCTGAGCTGCTGCGCAAACTTTGCACATTGCCCGAGTTCCAGGCCGTCAAGGACAGCAGTGGTGACCTGATTGCGCAGGTGAGCCTAATCGGCACGGGGCTGGGTGTCATCAACGGGGCCGACCCGCTTGTGCCATTTTCGCAACTTGCGGGATGTTCGGGCTTGATCTGGGGGGGCGCGAATATTGCCCCGCGCGCCTGTGTGGCGGTCGTCAAGGCTGCTCGCGAGAAGAGGTGGGACGATGTCCGGGCGCTGTGGGTCCTGCTGGAACCGCTTATGTCGTTGTTGTGGCAAGGCGACTATGTGCAAAGCGTCTATGCCGCAGCTGAATTGACGGGCTATTCGCCGGGCAAAGTCAGAAAGCCATTTCGGTCCTTGTCCGGCGAGCGGGTCGAAGCCCTTCGTGCCGCCCTCGGTCCTCTGATTGGGCAAGAAACCGCAAAATGACCGCCCGAGTTTTTCGGGCGCGCCAGCTGCCGGACCATGGCCCTCCCCCAGCCTGGACGGCATTGCTACCCCCAAGGATCCCGAAGCCTGAACTGGACCGGACGATCACTGTCGACGTCGCGGTTATCGGGGCTGGTTTCGCAGGGCTGGCGACGGCCGTCCGCCTTGTCCAGCTTGATCCCCAGCTGTCCATTGCGGTTATTGATGCGGACAACGTTGGAAATGGCGCGAGCGGAAGGAATTCCGGATTCCTAATCGATCTGCCGCACGACATTTCGACTAGCGATTTCGCCGGGGATGCATTAGCCAAAAGCCGTAACGACATCGTTGTCGCGCGTTCGGCGATCCAGCTTTACGCCGGTTTGGCGGCTGAGCACGGCTGGGCGAAATCAGTCTTCGACCCGTGTGGCAAATACAGCGTGGCCATGACGAAGGGGGGATCCAGCCATCTCGCGGAATACTCTACTAAACTCAACGCACTGGGCGAACCACATCTGGTCCTGAACGCTGCCGAGATCGCTGACGTTACGGGCACGGCGTCGTTTAAGTCCGGCCTTTTCACGCCAGGCGCCGCCCTGATTCAGCCCGCCGCTCTGGTAGGCGCCGTTGCGGACCAGCTCCAGGGGCCGGTCCGCGTGTTCGAGCAAACCCCGGCCCTTTCTATCGAGAGTTCCACGAGCGGTTGCAAAATCATCACCCCCAAAGGTCAAATCAACGCGGCCCGCGTAGTTCTTGCCGTAAATGGCCATGCCACGAGCTTTGGAATCGGGCAGCGTGAACTCCTGCATGTCTTCACCTATGCCTCGTTGAGTGAACCGTTCGAACCGGGAGCGCTCGGCGGTGCCCGCAAGTGGGGCGCGACGCCCGCTTCGCCTATGGGGACAACTGTAAGGCGTGTGGACGGACCGGCGGGCGATCGTATCCTGATCCGTTCCCGCTACACCCATAATCCGGCCATCACGGCCAGCGACGGTGTGATCGGAAGCGCCGGCAACCTCCACGATAGGAAGTTTGCTGATCGTTTTCCGGATTTGAGCCACCTGAAGATGCAGTACCGGTGGGGAGGGGCCATGGCACTGACCTGGAACACAGTACCCCTCTTTGGCGAGGTCGAGCCCAATCTCTTTGCTGCCTGTGCCTGCAACGGAATTGGTGGAACAAAGGCTACAGCGACCGGGATCGCGACCGCTGAACTTCTGGCGGGGATGAGTTCCAAGCTCGGTGACATTTTCTCCGCGTACGACAGTCCCGAGGGTTTGCCGCGCCAGCCGATGACGGCGATAGGCGCTCGGCTGAACCTAAAATACAGGGAATGGAAGGCGGGGAGGGAATAGCCCCGCCTTGACCATAATTGATCTATCGGTCGCTTTCGCCACCTTGTGATGAGGCTGGCCCTGGCCTTCACCCCCAGCGCCACGGCACGTTTCAAGCACGCAAAGATCTCATGAAAAAGCTTTTCAACTATCCACTGGCCCTTTTAGACCTCGGCCTCGTAGCAATGTGGAGCTCGGGCTATATTGGCGCCAAGCTCGCGTCAGAGACAGAGTCGGTCCTGCTGGTGCTGTTCTGGCGCTTTTTGCTTATCACGCTGGTGCTGGCGCCAATGTCAGTCCGTTACGTGCTCAAAAGCGGTTTCCGCGCGTTGTGGGTCAACGGGGTGTTGGGCGTCTGCGCGATGTTCCTCCAGATCGGTTGTGCGATCGTCGCGATCGACATGGGCATGCCTGCCGGAACTGTCGCGATAATCTATGCCCTACAGCCTTTGCTCACCGCTGCTGTGGCCGGCCCCTTATTGGGCGAGCGGGTCACTGTGCGGGAATGGGTCGGGCTGGCTGTGGCCTTTACAGGTGTATCCCTTGCGGGCGGCTACGATGGCTTAGCCGCGCCAGCACTTGCTTACGCTTTGACGACTCTCGGGACAGCTGGAATTGTTACGGCAACAGTGATTTCGAAAGCTGTCGCAGACGAAACCCCTATCCTCCCTGGAATTGGAATCCAAAGCGCGTGCTGCGCAATCTTGTTCTGCCCCTTGGCATGGATGGACGTGGGGCTTCGCCCGCCGGTCCTAGATCCATCATTCTGGTTCGTAGTCGGCTGGTTTATCATCTTCTCGACCGTAGGTGCCTATGGGTTCTATTGGCTCAATCTTCGCCGCTCTTCGGCCGTCCATGTCGGTACAGTTCTCTACCTCACTCCGGTCGTCACAATCGCGATTTCAGCGATCATATTTGATGAACCTGTCACTGCGGCCGAGATTGGGGGGCTCGCCATCTGCCTGGGTGGTGCGGCGATATCGCTCAGCCGGCCTCAGACCGCCGTGTTGAAGCCAAAACGAACTGACGGGAAATTCAATGCCTTGTTCCATGTCAAGCTTTGGGGATCCGTAGCCTCCTCAAAAGGCTCCATCGCGTCTAGTGTGAGCTCGGAGCTGAAATTGGAACGGCCTCAGCGTCATGGGGATTCATAATCATGCCGGCGAACAGTCGCCGACCAGATCGGCTTGCAGCCAGAGGGACGATGGCGGCCGTGCAATGTCCGGTGAGATCGGACTTGTATCGGACCGGTGCTGTTTAACACGATCGCGATCATGCGCATTAAGCAGTTGTTTTAGCTACTTATTATCGGATTTTGCCGTTCTTTGTTTCAGTTAATGCCCGCTTGTCGAAGAGTCCTTCCTCGATAACTTAAGCTGCTGAGCTACATAAGTTTTTATCCAGTTGTTTTGGCGTTTTTGCACAGATAGCGTGGATGATAATTGGGACGGCTTCCCGTGTAGCGGTACCGGCGAGAAGTTGGGGAATCCGCCGTCCCCCACTGGATCTGGATGGGGATCGGCACAGAATGCGCGCCGGGACTTAACCCTGACAATCTCGGTTTGTCCTCCAACGCGGCAGGCATTCCATCTCGATAAGGAACGGCCATCACACGAGCGGAATGAAAATGCTGGCAAAAATACGATGTGATTTCCGGTAAAGCACAGTGTGAGTTTTTTGCTCAGCACGGACGATTGAAGTTCACCCCGCATAGCCATATGGATTTTGCGTGAAATAAAAAACCGATACGTTGGCGCGTCTCAAGCTGCGTATTATTCGAGTAAATTTAACGGGCAGCGGCCACGTACAGGAGAAATTTCGATATGGGTTCCAACAAGACTTTGGATGAGCGGCGGAAAGCAGCTCTCCCGGTGGGCGTTTCTTGCTCCAACCCCATTTACGCGGACCGTGGTAAAAACGCAGAAGTGTGGGATGTTGAGGGCCGGCGTTATATCGACTTCGTGGGGGGCGCCGGCGCTTTGGCCGTGGGTCACTCGCACCCCCGGATTGTCGCTGCGGTGCAGGAACAGCTGACCAAGTTCAGCCATACCTACTTTGGCAACATTCCTTATGAAGGCTACATAGCTGTGGCGGAGCGCTTGAACGCTCTTTGCAAGGTCGGCGGAACGGCCAAGACCCTACTGGTGGCCACCGGTGCGGAAGCTGTTGAGAACGCGGTCAAGGTCGCTCGTGCCTACACCAAGCGCCACGGCATTATTGTATTCGGCGGGTCATTCCATGGCCGCACACTGCTGACCATGGCCATGACGGGTAAGGTGAAGCCATACAAGGAACTGTTCGGCCCGTTCCCGGGCGGAATTTATCGTGCGCCCTTCCCTGACCTTTACCACGGACTGAGCGTGGAACATTGCCTTTCGGCTTTGGACACTGTGTTTGAAACGGAAATTGAAGCTGCTGCAGTGGCTGCCTTGGTCATCGAGCCCCTCCAGGGGGAAGGGGGGTTTGTTCCCGCTCCTGCTGAGTTCATGGAAGGTCTGCGGCGGGTCTGCGACCGCCACGGCATTGTCCTGATCGTCGACGAGGTCCAGTCCGGATTCGGTCGCACCGGGCGTCTCTTTGCCGTCGAGCACAGCGGGGTCGAACCCGACCTGATTGCGATGGGCAAAAGCCTGGGCGCCGGCCTCCCGATTTCGGCAGTGGTGGGCAAGGCCGATCTTATGGATTGTGTCGACGCTGGCGGCCTGGGCGGCACCTACGCTGCGAATCCGTTAGCCTGCGCGGCAGCGTTGGCGGTTCTGGATGTGTTGGACGATGAGAAGCTGCTAGCCCGGGCAAATGAGATCGGTGACAGGTTCAAGGCGGGGTTCGAACGGATCAGGCAGCGATCGAACCGGTCGGCTATTGGCGACATTCGTGGCCTTGGTGCGATGGTGGGTGTCGAGTTCATCGAAAACGACGACGTCAGCAGACCTGCTCGCGCCATGACCGCAAGGATTATCAAGGAAGCAGCCAGCCGAGGGTTGTTTCTTGTCTCCGCCGGTCGCCACTTCAACGTGATCCGGCTTCTGGTGCCGTTAACTCTTTCAGACGACTTGATCGACGAAGGCTTGAGTATCATCGAGGCCTCAATAGACGCCGTCGTCGGCAACGAACTCAAGCGCGAAACCACTGCGGCCGCTTAGGCGTCGGTGAAACGTATGAATCACGACGACCCCTTGGAATCACTCAATCTGGCCGCCGAATTCCGCCGGGCACCGTTCGGGCACCATAGCCCGAGCCTGCAACGCCTCCTTCGGACGTTTCGGAGTTTTCCAATCCCTGGGAAACACGCATTGCTAACAATCGAGCAAAACCGGCGCTGGATGCTCGTGACTCTGACGGGAATACCGGGACGTCCCTTGGTAAGACATCAGGATGTAATCTTCGACGATCTGGCCGAGGCGGAATGGTACGTATTCCGCCAACGCTGGCTGCAACATTTTGGATCCGAGCTTCCGGATGGAGACGACGCATGAGGACGTTGTCGGGCTATGCCAACATTCTCAGTGCGAAGCCGGGTGATGTTATCGACTTCAAAGTCAGTTCGCTCGGCGAGGCTAAGTCGTTTTCGGCCCGTCTGGTGAGGCTCATCACCACCGAAGACCACCCCAGGGCCGCCGCTATGGTCGAGCGCGGTCTCGACGCACCGTTTAACGGAGAATACCCCGCGCGGCTGCAGCCGATCCACATAGGCTCGTATGGCCAGGTCGAGCATGCAACCGCCTTTTCAGGAGTGAAAGACTTCACGTTCACTGCATGGATCTGGCCCACGCTACCGGGACGCAAGCGGCAAACGATCGGCGGGACGTGGCAGGAAGACCGACGCGACGGATTCGCGGTCGAGATCGACGAGTTCAGTCGCCTGACGGTAAGAGTAGGGGATGGCGAAGGTAATTTCTCCGCCGTGTCCCTCGATACCCCGTTGCCTGAGCGGCGGTGGATGTTGGTCGTGGCCAGTTACAGCCACGAGGAGCGGGCCTTGATCCTGCATCAATATCTTCGCGGCGATGTGGGTGATCTTGAGCTCGTGGAGACGCGACGCTTTGAACTATCCGCAGGCCTGGGTCGCAGGGAAAGGTCAGCGTTTCTGCTCGCTGCTCACGCCTTATCGCGCAGCTCACAGGGTACTTTGTCCGACGGCCATTATAACGGTAAGATCGATTCCCCGAAGCTGTACGCTTGCGCCCTCCCTTTGGACGAAGTCGCCAACCTGCGCGATGGAAATGTTGATAATTACTGGCGGCAATACTTAATCGCCGCCTGGGACTTTAGTATTGAGCAGGGCGCTGATCTCATCAAGGATGTCTCGGGCAACGGCCTTGACGGTATTCTGATCAACATGCCCACCAGAGCGATGAAAGGCCACAACTGGACCGGCGCATTTCATGATTGGCGATCCGCCCCGCGCGAGTATGGAGCCATCCATTTTCACGAGGACGATCTTTACGACGCAAAGTGGTCCACGGACTTCTCATTCACAGTGCCGGAAGGGCTTGAAAGTGGCGTTTATGCCGCTCGCCTTGATGCTGCTGGCACCAATTCGGCCTATGTTGTTTTCTTCGTACGACCGCCGACTGGTCAGGCCACATCTGAAGTGGTTTACCTTGTGTCCACGGCCACGTACATGGCCTACGCCAACCAGAGGTTCATTGCGCGAGACCCTCTGGATGAGATGAGCATGGGCAGCCTGCCGATTTTCGGAGAAGACGACGTTTTTCTCGACGAACATCTGGACTACGGAAAGTCGCTCTACGATCTGCATACCGATGGCAGCGGCGTGTGTTACTCCTCGCGGCTGCGGCCGGTGCTTAACATGTCGCCGAACGCGAAATATTGGTCCTTTGGCGGCGACGGATACCTGACAGGATGGCTCGACGCCATGGGCATACAGGCGGACGTCATCACCGACGAGGATCTCCATCGGGAAGGCGAGAGCCTCTTGGCGCCTTACCGCGTGGTGCTTACCGGATGTCATCCCGAGTATGTGTCGCTGTCGATGTGGGACGCCCTGAGGACCCATCTCGGTCGCGGCGGCCGTCTGATGTATCTGGGTGGCAACGGCTTCTACTGGAGAACGGCGTTCCATCCGACGCTTCCAGGCTTGATTGAGGTCCGTCGGGCCGAGGACGGTTCGCGAACGTGGTCAGCGGAGCCGGGTGAGTACTTTATGAGCTCGACCGGCGAATTTGGCGGGCTGTGGCGCCGCCAGGACCGCACCCCGAACCAGCTGGTTGGAATCGGCTTTTGTGCCCAAGGCTTCCAGTCAAGTTCCTATTATCAATGGAAGCCGGATAGTGCCAACTCCCGCGTAGACTTCATCCTGGCGGGTATCGACAGGGATGCTCTTTTCGGGAACTACGGCCTGGCCGGCAACGGTGCTGCAGGACAAGAATTGGATCGCTACGACGTGGACTTGGGATCGCCAAAACATGCGGTCGTGCTGGCAACGTCCACCAATCACACCGATTATATGGTTTACGCGAAGGAAGAGTTCGGCGCGATGCACTGGATGATCGGGGGGAGTGAAAATGATAACGTGCGATCTGACATCGTTTTCTTCGAAACCAACGGGGGAGGAGCAGTATTCTCGGTGGGTTCGATATCCTGGTGTATGAGCCTGCCGATTGATGGGTATGACAACGGCGTGTCCCGTGTGACCCGCAATGTTCTTGAGCGCTTCCGGACCGTCGAGCCTTTTGCGCCCCCTCCGGTACAAGTTCCTCTGGTTGACGTCGTCTAGGGTCCTGCGCCGACTGCCGCCGGCAGTGCCCGGCGACCTGTCGTTCATGCATCTTGGCCGACTATAGAGGTCACGTCGAATGACACGCTGGAGCTATGAACTTCCCTCCCTGACGGCCCTGCGAGTGTTCGAAACGTCGGCCCGGCATCTGTCGTTCACTCGAGCCGGGATGGAACTCAATGTCACTCCTGGCGCGGTCAGCCGGCAGATCAAGGCCATTGAGGACGAACTCGGTATCCCTTTGTTTGTCCGGCTGGGTGGGGGAGTTGCCCTGACGTGCGCTGGGGAAGACCTTTACAGCGCCGTCGCGACCAGTTTCTCCAATATGTCGGCAGCGGTACGCACCATTAAACGCGGCGGCGGTTCGAATACTGTCACGGTTGCCTGTTCTGATGCCTTTGGCACGCTTTGGTTGCTTCCGCGGATGGTGGAGTTCTGGGCCAAGTACCCTGACATTGTCATTGATCACCTGATTTCGGATGAAGCGCGCGACTACCGACGCACCGAAATCGACCTGCGGATCCGATACGGCTCGGGAATCTGGCCTGACGAGACGGCCGAATTTATGTTCGATGACACGCTTTACCCGGTCTGCGGACCTAAGTTTGCGCTAGATCATGCGGCGACGTCGCCGAACCAGCTCTCCGAGCTTCCTCTTCTTCATGTTGACTGGGTCAACCCGAAATGGATCGACTGGCCCGATGTTTTCCGGATGTTCCGGATCCCCTATGGAACCGGCGAAGGCCGCCGGTTTAGCCGGTTCAGTGCAGCCGTGGCTGCAGCTTGCGCCAATATGGGGGTCGCCCTCGCATCGCATCGGCTCGTCCAATCGCTGATTGCCGAAGGCAAACTCGTCAGGTTCACAAGCTTGGAAATTCCGGCGTCCGGCAGCTACTACCTGACACTTAGCAATCTGAAGCCTGCATCCCTGGCGTCCGATACATTTGCCGGCTGGCTAAGGCAGCAATGTCCGGTCGCCGCGGCCTCGGGCGGACCCTCGTATCCGCCGGTGTAACTCCGGCAATATCCGCCGTGGCACGCAGGCATCTTGGATGCCGCGCTATTCAGGCGGGATACGCCACCCTGTCACGGCTTCGCAGCGCCATCAGCCAACAGATTGGGTTTTTAAACCGTGGCCTATGCCGCCGATAACATTTTGGTCTTGCGGAACATGATTTTTTCTACGGTTGTTTTGCGATATCCGCGCCGGTAGCGTCTCTGGTCGATGCAACTCTCCGGGTTCGAGCGTGTCCCGTCCAGCCATGGGAAGTAGTCCACACTGGACGTTGCTTCCGGCTCTTAGGCCCAGTCGGCGACGGGAATGCAGGCGATGCAGGACGGCTGACGCGAGCCGTTCTGTCACAAGTGTCGCGCCGGAATTGAATTAAAAACCACTATCAACGAAAAGGGGACCGAATGTACAGTCAATCACTACTCTCAGCACTTGTGCTCACCGCAGCCACAGGAATTGCCAGCGCGGACTGCAAGGTCGGCGAGGGTCGCGAAGTCCGGCCGATGGAAGCTACTGCGAGCATGGTGGAGAAGTTCACCCATAAAGTAGTCTACACGGCTTTGGAGAAGATGGGCTACAAAGTCGCCGAGCCGCTTGAAACCGAATATGCAGCCCTGTTCATTTCACTGGCCAATGGCGACGGCGATTTCACGGCCGCCTACTGGAACCTCTTGCACAAAAGCTTCTACGACAAGGTCGGCGGCGCGGAGAAAGTGACGATTGTCGGCAAGGTCGTAGACGGCGCCGTGCAAGGCCTGCTCGTCGACAAAAAGAGCTATGACGAAGGCGTTCATAATCTTACTGATTTCAAGGACAAGGCTGTAGCCGCCCGGTTTGATGCCGACGGCAACGGCAAGGCCGATCTGGCCGGATGTACTCCGGGCTGGGGCTGCGAGAAGAGTATCGAGCACTATCTCACCGAGCTGGGCCTGCGCGACACCGTTACCCACAACCAGGGATCCTATGACGCTCTGATGGCAGATGTCATCGCGCGATTCAAAGCAGGCAAGCCGATCTTCTACTTTACCTGGGTCCCGTATTGGGTATCGGGCATTCTCGTCCCCGGCAAGGATGTGGAATGGCTGGACGTGCCGAAGACCAAGGGCGACGATGCGTTGTACACGGACTATCAGGGCAAGAACTTGGGATTCGGCATCGATTACGCAAGCTTCCTGGTCAACAACAAGTTCCTCGCCGACAACCCGCCCGTAAAAACCCTATTTGAAAGTGTCACTATCGATATCAATGATCTTTCGGCGGAAGCGATGCGACAGAAAAATGGGGAAAGCTCCGTCGACGATGTTCAGCGCCACGCCGAGGCTTGGATTGCTGAGCATCAGTCGCAGTTCGACGGTTGGGTCAATAAGGCCTGCGCCGTTCCTGCGAAAAGCTGACGACAGGAACCGCCTCTACCAATCAGTTTAAGAAATTCTCGGCGGCCGATCGCTCCCTCGACCGCCGATTTTTTTGTATCGTGCAGTGGAGCGAAGGTCGGGTCCAGGGGCACCTCGCCATCGGGGGCTTCTTGCCGGTAAAAAGGCCAGGGCATTGTCCCGGATCGAATGGCAGCGGAGGGCCATATTCAGCGGCAGCTGCGAGGTACGGCGCCTTGTCGCGCCACACCGCAGCAAGCCAGATCTGGTCTAGGTGGCGCAATGAATGTCGAGACTGCCGTCCGCAATGCCGCTACCTTGGTAGATCAGGTTGGCGGCACAATGCCGCAATACACCTGTAGCGTTCCGGACGAGACCTGTTGCGCTATCTGAGAAGCCCTGATCCGTGTCCATGCGAGCCTTGATGACTTCGCAGCGGATAGCATCGAACATGCGGAGGGTTTGGTCTCGATCGCCTAGATATGCCACTGAAGTGTCGACGTGGCTTACATAATTTTTTGCGTTGGACGAGAAAGCGATCGGCGTATTCGAGATCATTGACCCGCATTTGCGAGCTGATGGGAATTTGAATTGCGTTGTGTGCCGATGATCTGAACCTTTTGACTTCGCGAGCCCTCGCCCAGGGCCTCCGAACGTATCACTTTTTCACGCCGGCCGGTCCAACTCAGTGGGGGCACTCCAATGCCGGGTCAGTTCACAATGAAAATTACCAGGAGTTCGTTGAGGGCTCCCCTAGTTGGGGTCTATCGCATCATCGCGCGGCTCAAGGTCGGCGCCCAGGCTGCCGTTACCCGCTTCGTCGTCACCAACGGGACTGTCAGGAAGAAGGCGCTCTTTCCCAAGCCCATGTGCGCGCGTCTACGGCCTGCCGGGCAAGATCCGCGACACCGTGCAGATTGAACAAGCGGTCTTGCGGCTTTTGCAAACGGGCAGCGTACACGTTCTTGTGATGGTGAAGTAAACAACATTTTCGACGGTTCGTAGCGCGAACAGCGGGTCGTGCTGAAGACGCTGCAATTTCCCAGCAATCGGCTTCAGGCTTTCGGGAGGTTGTATATCGGCCGGACGTCAACTCTGTTGAGCTGGTCGTCTCCGCTTACGATATTTGAGCTGCGGACGAACGACAGACTTCACGTCTGCTCTGCCGAGCAGCAGCGCCATCAAATCAAAACCGATGTCAATGGCATCGATTGCTAGTCGAAGCTGTCCGACTGCAGAGCCTTTAACGTATCGGCTAGTCTCTCCGGGCGTTGAGTGGCCCGTGACGTGATCCAAAACCGCGCGCTCCACGCCCGCTTGGTGCATCAACGTGCTTGCAGTATGGCGGAAGCTGTGAAAATCAAGTCCCTTTCGATAAACACCTATGTCCCTGCGATAGCGTGTAAACCATTTTGAAAAGGAATGTCCCAGACGACTATCTGCGCCACCGGGTTTCAAATTTGGAAATAGTCTTGTTAGCCGCGCTTTCCGACACTGGTCGACGTAGCCCAAAAATCCCGACTTGATCAGCATTGAATGCAGCGGCACCTGACGCGCAGCATTTGCATTCTTAAGCATGCGCGGTGGGCGATCATTGATATCGAAGAACGCTATTCCGTCAGATTCCCGCACGTCATCGACATGGAGCTGGGCGATTTCCTCCTGCCGCATTCCGGAAAAAAGGGCAATTAATGGAAGCCAGTATCGCTCGTCTTTGAGAATTAGCGATCCGGGCTCTGCCCGCCGCACCTCAGATTTGCAGCCTGTGTAGATTGGAGACCCAAACAGCACCTGCAACTCCGACGCAGTCCATAGATCACGCTGCTCCGTGGCTCTTTTTGACGCGACGAAGCGGAAACCGCCAAATATGTTCTGCGCCACTGCTCCAGCGGACAACGCAGATCCCCAAAGACCGCTGAGCACGGAAAAATGCCGCTTTACGGTTCGCTGTGTTAAGAGCTGCACTTCCTTGGTCGCTGACTGCGCGCCGGCGATTTTCAGGATCTCATCGACCGAGCGGTCTCGATATACGGGGGTCTTCGAGTAATCCCACGGCAGCCGTTGTATTTTCTTACGAAACTCGTCCGCATCGGCACGAGTGTATGTTGAGACAGGCCGGTCACCACAAATTTCGGCAAACAGGCGATACGAAGCCCGTGCCTGAGAAGCAGTCTGTTGGTCCCAGTTTTTGACCGCAATCTGGTCTGACCGAAAAGCCTCGGCGACTTCTGAAAAATTCGGTTCAAGTTTGGAGGCCTTCTGGGGTGGGCTGGCAACCGTCGCGTCCTTCGGCGGTGCGGGTTCGCTGCCCGTGCTTCTGTAGAAAGCCGCCTTCACCAAGCTGTCTTTTGATTCGTAGTTGTAATCGCCATCCTGCCGCGCGCGGAGCTCGCCGATGATATCGATGCTAGCGCGCAAAATTGCCTGCCGAATCTGGTTGTATTCGCCCGGGCCAAGGGCGGCTTCAGACAAATGGCGGCGAGCCAACACGACTTGAGCGGCCGGATTGGCCTTTTCAAAGTCGTCCTTGCGCAGAGCGTCACGTGTCTCTGCGAGCGATTGATCTAGATAGTCCGACCGCGCTTGGTGATTTTCCTCGGACCACTGTTGGTCGGGAAAAAGCCGGCGGTGGTCATCAATGGTCAGAGTGAGTTCATAAAACTCCCTCACCAATCCAGCGATTTCATCGGATGAGAGCATGGCGGCGGCTGCAAAAATCCCCTCGGTATGCCTGTAAAGCAGATCGGCGCGCATTCTGGCAGAGGGAATCGCATTTGTGGACAGGCTGCGTACCAACTCGGTTCGCCCAATGCGAAGGCGCAGTTTCGGGGGCACAACCCTGCGAAAATGAAAGATGCCCCCTCGGCGCACTACATTGAGTAGGCGCCGTCCTCGACCGCTTTTGTAGCACTCATTTGTAGCAACGCTCGACGTCGCTTGGTCTTCGGTGCGAGAAAGTGAGGTAGAACAATCAGTTAGGAGTTTGTTGGCTGGGGCGCCAGGATTCGAACCTGGGAATGTCGGTACCAAAAACCGATGCCTTACCACTTGGCGACGCCCCAGCAGGCGAGCTTTGCCCCCTGCGCGCGGCCTTATAGGACGAGCCGGTGGAAAGCTCAATGCCGAGTTGGCCCCTGTGCAAAACTGATCCACCGCTTGGCACGGTGATCTCTATTCGCCCCAGACCGCCAGTTCATTGCCGGCCGGATCGGTGAAGTGGAACCGCCTGCCGCCCGGAAACGAGAAGATCGGCCTGACGATTGTGCCGCCGGCATTTTCGACAGCGTCGAAGGTTGCTTGCAGATCCTGCGAATAAAGCACCGGCAACGGTTTGGCCGGCGCCTCCGTGCCATCGGCCTGGAAGCCGCCGTCGAGCCCTTCGCCAAATGCCGAATAGGTCGGCCCGTAATCGGTGAAGGACCACGAGAAGGCCGCGCTGTAGAAAGCCTTGACGCTGTCCAGCGTCCCGCCGGTCGCAGGCAATTCGAGATAGTCGAGTTTTCCGTTGAGTTTCATCACGCTACTCCCAACTTGTTCATGTTATGTTCTATATCGCGAACGGCTGGTCGGCAAGTCTTTTTGACGCAGCTTTTGCTTAATCGATTGTAGTGGCCGAGGCTTGGCTGACCACGCCTTGCCTTTCGCACTGCAGCATAATAACGCTCGGGTCGGAATGCGGGGGAACCGGGCCTTGGCTCCGGTGTTGTCTATCTTCCGGGGAAGTGTTGTCTATCTTCCGAGGACTTGGAGGGCGAGCATGACCAAATGGGTCTACACCTTCGGCGATGGTGCCGCGGAAGGCCGTGCCGGCGACCGCAATCATCTCGGCGGCAAGGGTGCCAACCTGGCCGAGATGTGCAGTCTTGGCCTGCCGGTGCCGCCGGGCTTCACCCTCACCACCGACGTCTGCAACGCCTATTACGCCAACGGCAAATCGTATCCGTCCACGTTGAAGGCCGACGTCGTCAAGGCGCTGGACCATATCGGCGCGCTGACCGGGCGTCGTTTCGGCGATCCGTCGAAACTGCTGCTGGTCTCGGTACGCTCCGGAGCCCGCGCCTCGATGCCGGGCATGATGGACACCGTGCTCAATCTTGGCCTCAACGACGAGACAGTCGAAGCGCTGGCCACCGATTCCGGCGATGCCCGCTTTGCCTATGACAGCTATCGCCGCTTCATCCAGATGTATTCCGATGTCGTCATGGGGCTCGACCACGAAGTGTTCGAGGAGATCCTCGAGGACCAGAAGGCGAGCCTCGGCCACGAGCTCGACACCGAACTGACGGCTGAGGAATGGCAGGACGTCATTGCGCTCTACAAGGCCAAGGTCGAGGAGGAACTCGACAAGCCGTTTCCGCAGGATCCGCACGAGCAGCTCTGGGGCGCGATCGGCGCCGTGTTTTCGAGCTGGATGAACAACCGCGCCATCACCTACCGGCGCCTGCATGACATCCCAGAAAGCTGGGGCACGGCGGTCAACGTCCAGGCCATGGTGTTCGGCAATATGGGCGAAACCTCGGCCACCGGCGTTGCCTTCACCCGCAATCCCTCGACCGGCGAAAAGATGCTCTATGGCGAGTTCCTGGTGAACGCGCAGGGTGAGGATGTCGTGGCCGGTATCCGCACGCCGCAGAACATCACCGAGGCGGCGCGCATCGCCGCCGGTTCCGACAAGCCGTCGCTGCAGAAGCTGATGCCGGACGCGTTCCGTTCCTTCGTCGACATCTCCGACCGCCTGGAACAGCACTACCGCGACATGCAGGATCTCGAATTTACCATCGAGCGCGGTAAATTGTGGATGCTGCAGACGCGCTCCGGCAAGCGCACCGCCAAGGCGGCGCTCAAGATTGCCGTCGAGATGGCCAGGGACGGGCTGATCACGAAGGAGGAAGCGGTCGCCCGCATCGACCCCGCCTCTCTCGACCAGCTCTTGCACCCGACCATCGACCCCAAGGCCGCGCGCGACGTCATCGGCATGGGCCTGCCGGCTTCGCCGGGGGCCGCCACCGGCGAGGTCGTCTTCTCGTCTGCCGATGCCGAGGAGCTGAAGACGCAAGGTCGCAAGGCGATCCTGGTGCGCATCGAGACCAGCCCCGAAGACATCCATGGCATGCATGCTTCGGAGGGCATCCTGACCACGCGCGGCGGCATGACCAGCCACGCCGCCGTGGTGGCGCGCGGCATGGGCAAGCCTTGCGTGTCGGGCGCCGGTTCGCTGCGCGTCGACTACAAGGCCGGCACCCTGATGTCGATGGGCCAGACCTTTCGCAAGGGCGACATCATCACCATCGACGGCAGCAACGGCCAGGTGCTGAAGGGCGCCGTGTCGATGCTGCAGCCCGAACTGTCCGGCGATTTCGCCGCCATCATGGAATGGGCCGACGCCGTGCGCCGCATGAAGGTACGCACCAATGCCGAGACGCCGCTCGATGCGCGCATGGCGCGTTCCTTCGGCGCCGAAGGCATTGGTCTCTGCCGCACCGAGCACATGTTCTTCGACGGCGAGCGCATCGTCGCCATGCGCGAGATGATCCTGGCCGATACCGAGAAGGACCGCCGCACCGCTTTGGCCAAACTTCTTCCCATGCAACGTTCGGATTTCCTCGAACTGTTCGAGATCATGGCCGGCCTGCCGGTGACGATCCGGCTGCTCGATCCGCCGCTGCATGAATTCCTGCCAAAGACCGAGGCCGAAGTGGCGGAAGTCGCCGCCGCCATGAATGTCTCGCCGGAAAAACTCAGGCAGCGCACCGAGGCCTTGCATGAGTTCAACCCGATGCTCGGCCATCGCGGCTGCCGGCTCGCCGTCTCCTATCCCGAGATTGCCGAGATGCAGGCGCGCGCCATTTTCGAGGCCGCGGTCGAGGCCGGCAAGAAGGCCGGCGCGCTGGTGGTTCCCGAGATCATGGTGCCGCTGGTCGGCCTGGTGAAGGAACTCGATTACGTCAAGGCGCGCATTGATGCCGTGGCAAAAAGCGTGATGGAAGAGACCGGTGTCAAGATCGACTATCTCACCGGCACGATGATCGAGCTCCCTCGCGCGGCGATCCGCGCCCATGTCATCGCCGAGTCAGCCGAGTTCTTTTCCTTCGGCACCAACGACCTCACCCAGACCACCTTCGGCATTTCGCGCGACGATGCCGCGTCCTTCCTCGAGACCTACCGGCAGAAGGGTATCATCGAGCAGGATCCGTTCGTCTCGCTCGACATCGATGGTGTCGGCGAACTGGTGCGTATGGCGGCTGAAAAGGGCAGGGCAACGCGGCCCGACATCAAGCTCGGCATTTGCGGCGAGCATGGCGGCGATCCGGCCTCGATCCGCTTTTGCGAAGAGGTCGGCCTCGACTATGTCTCGTGCTCGCCTTACCGCGTGCCGATCGCAAGATTAGCCGCCGCGCAAGCCGCGGTGCAGATTGCCAAGACAGCAGTGCCGCGCCTCAAAAAGAGCGCCGCGGCATCCTGATTTCGACATAGTTCTTTCCGCGTCGACCAAACGGCCCTCCCAAGGGCGGCCGTTTGCCACTAAGCTTACAATTTTGTAAGCAAATTCACGCTGATGTGCGCATCCGCGCACGCAATCCCGACATCGTTTCTGCCCAATTTGACGGCCTCCCAACCCCGCCCGGTGCCGAGAAACAGATGTTGCAGATTTCGCCCAAACCCTTCCGCTCGATCCTGATCATCCAGACCAAGTTCATCGGCGATATTGTTTTATCCTCCACGCTCGCCAGGAACCTGCAGCTCGAATATCCCGGCGTCCGGATCGTCTTTCTCTGCGAGGCTCGCCTCGCCAGTTTCGTGACCGCGCACGGCATCGCCTCGGAGGTCGTGACCTTCCGCCGCGCGGCCATGCGCGGCACCCCGATGGAGCGTGGGCGCGAACTCTATTCGATGATCAGCAAGCTGCGCCGGTTCCGCTTCGACCTGACCATCGACCTCACCGATTCAAAGACCTCGCGCATCATCGTCGGGCTCCTCAATGCCAGGACCCGCATCGGCTACAACCCTCCGGAAAGGCCGCTGCGCTGGCATGAGCGTCAGCCGGCGAATCTGTTTGCCAGGCCGTTCGGCTTTGGCGAGCAGCATTACCTCTACCGCTATCTTTCGCCGCTCGAGCCGCTTGGCGTCGGCCTGCGCGTGCGCGCGCCGTCGATCCGGCCCTCGCCGCTGGAGACCGCGCGAGCCCATGCATTGCTGGACAAACACCGCCTGCGGCCAAACGGTTTCATCGCCGTGCATGCCGGCGCGAGTTTTCACGGCCGGCGCTGGCAGCCGGAACGCTTTGCCGCCGTGATCGACACGATTGCGCGCGAGACCGGACTGGATTTTGTGCTCGCCGGCGGGCCGGACGAGCGCAAGCCGGCCGAGCAGATCCTGGCCAGGGCCACGTCGCCGATCGTCAACCTCGTCGGTGCGCTGTCGCTGGAAACACTGCTGGCGGTGCTGCAGCAGGCGCGCATGTTTGTCGGCAATGAGAGCGGCCCCATGCACATGGCCGCAGCCGCGGGAACGCCGGTGGTCGGCCTGTACGGCCTCACCAGCCCGGCCATATGGGGGCCGGTCGGCGTGCCCAGCCTCGCCCTGCAGCCGTCCATGCCGTGCAATTGTGTAGCGGGCAGCCTGTGCAATCCGGTCGATCCCAGCAAGGCCTGCTGCGTCTGGCGCCTCGAGGTCGAACCGGTCGTCGCAGCGGTGCGCGAGATCCTGTCGCGAACACAAGTGGAGCTGGAACACGCCGTCTGACGGTGCGCGGCTGTCACTTTGTCGGGATATCAGCTTTTCTCATGGCTGATATCCCGATTTCCGCCTTGTTGCCGGTCTTGGGATGCGGCTATGACGACGCCGATTCCGAAACGAGACAGGCATCCCTTGCAAAAGCTGCTTTGCGCCTTGGCGCTATCTATCTTGGCCGTGTCTTCGGCCCATGCCGCGCTGCTTGTCGAGCCGACGCTGCGCCTCAAGGCGAACGCGGCCGGCAGTGTGGGCCGCGTCGCGCTCACGCTCGACGCCTGCGGCGGGCAGACCGATACGAGGATACTTTCGGCCTTGGTGGAAAACCGGATTCCGGCGACGATCTTCGTCACCGGCATCTGGCTGAAGCGCAATGCCGCCGCCGTCGAGATCATGCGCGCGCATCCCGATCTGTTCGAACTTGAAAACCATGGCGGCCGTCACATCCCGGCCGTCGACACGCCGCAAAAGATCTACGGCATCCGCAGCGCCGGCAGCCCTGAAGCGGTGCAGGCCGAAGTCGAGTCGGGCGCGGCCGCTCTTGCCGGCACCGGCGAGCCGGCCCCGAAATGGTTCCGCGGCGCGACCGCCGAATACAGCCCGTCGGCCATCGCCATGATCCGCAAGCTCGGCTTCAAGATCGCCGGCTTTTCGATAAACGGCGATGGCGGCTCGTTGCTCGGCGCAAAACAAACCGCCCGCCGCATCGCCGCCGCCAAGGATGGCGATGTCATCATCGCCCACATCAACCAGCCGACCCACGCGGCCGGCGAGGGCGTCGTGCAAGGCCTGCTGGCGCTCAAGGCCAAGGGCCTCACCTTCGTCCGCCTCGACGACGCTGATGGGGTCGGCAATGACGGGACGACTGATTAGCTTGCGGCGAACGCGGTGTTCATCGCCGGTTGAAAGCGTCACTGGCGACATTCGAGGTTAGCCGAAGCCTCGTAACTTCGTCATCCACGGGCGAAGCAGGAGCGAAGCTCCGTCGCGAAGACCCGAGGATGACGACGCGATAAGCGCTTGAGCCGTTTGCTCAAGCCGGCGTGGCTTCGATCGTCACCCTGTTGGGGTAGAAGGCGCCGTGGTCTCGAATCTCAGCCATTTCGTCGAAAGGCTGCTCGTAGCCCCACATCGCGTCCTTGCCGGTTTCGCCGGCCGGCAGCACGCTCCAGTAGCTGGCGTCGCCCTTGTAGGGGCAATGCGTCGAATGGGCGGTTTTGGCGAGTTGGCTGAAATCGATGTCCGCGAAAGGGATGTAGAGCACCTGGGGGTAGGGAGGTTCGGATAAAAGCTTCGCCCGCGTTGACGTGGCGATCACCGTATCGCCGGCGCGCACGACAACCGTGCCGCGATAAGGCTCGACTGTGATGACCTTGGCCGGATTGCTCTGAAAGCCGGGGGCCGGGTTGGCGATCTGGTCCATGCGGGGGTTCTCCTTTGTCCGGTTGGGAGCGCGACGGGGATTTGCTGTCGCCCTTAAGGTGTGTTCGGAGAACCTGTTGCGCAAGGCCGTCGTGACAGGCAGGCGTGCCTGGTCGGTCGTTGAACCGATCGCTTAGCGAACGCTCAGGCCGCGGTCTTGAAGACGTCCATGAGGCCGGCATAGGCAGCGGCAATGCCGGCCACCGGGTTGGTGCTTCTTGACGTTGTCTCGACCTTCAGCGCGCCGCCGCCGGTCGGCAAGGTGAGCAGCAGGAACTGGCGATTGCCGCCGTCACCGATGGACGCGGCCGCGACATGCTGGCCTTCGCCCTCGTTCTGGACGCACATTTTGAACAGCAGCGTGCCGCCGACCGCCTCGAGGGCGCCGCCGACCACCTCGACAAACTCGTCTTCGGAAACCTTTTTGGCCTCCGGCACCAGATCGGCCAGACTTGCGGCCAGCGTATCTTCAAGCTCTTTGTCGTCGAGTTGAATGTCGTCCAACTGCACGTCTTCGGCCTGGCTCTCGTCCAACGGCCTGTCGTCGAGCTGCGCGTCCATGCGAACCTCTTTCAGTCGCCAATCGCACCCCTTGCCCCGTTAACGAACGTTAACACCGACGATGGCCGGATTGTGGCGGTTTTCTCTAGCGTTCGATCACTGCTTGCTTCAGCCGTTAACGGTTGGAGACTTGATGGCTGGACAATCGGCCCGTTCGTCTCACAATGGAACAAAAAACGGTAGAACGAGGAACCAATGGGAGGAACCAGATGCTCGGACTGATGCAGGAATGGCCGCTACTCTGCCACAAGCTGATCGACAATGCCGAGCGGCAGCACGGAACACGAGAGATCGTGTCGCGCTCGATCGAAGGTCCGGTCGTGCGCACCACCTATGCCGAGATCCATCGCCGCGCGCTGAAGGTTGCCCAACGGCTCGAACGCGATGGCTTTGTTCTCGGCGACCGCATCGCGACCCTGGCCTGGAACACCGCGCGCCACATCGAGGCCTGGTACGGCATCATGGGCATCGGCGCCATCTACCACACGCTGAACCCGCGGCTGTTTCCCGAGCAGATCGTCTGGATCATGAACAATGCGCAGGACAGGGCGATCTTCGTCGACCTGACATTCATGCCGCTGCTGGAAAAGATCGCCGGCGCGGTCAAATCGCTGCGCAAGGTGATCGTGCTGACCGACAAAGCGCATCTGCCCGAGACGACGCTGCCGAATGTGGTCGCCTATGAGGACTGGCTGAACGAGGCCGATGGCGACTTCGCCTGGAAGACGTTCCCGGAAAACACCGCCGCCGGCATGTGCTACACCTCGGGCACGACAGGCGATCCCAAAGGCGTGCTCTACAGCCACCGTTCGAATGTGCTGCACGCCATGATCGCCGCCATGCCTGACGCCATGGGCATCTCGGCGCGGGACACCATCTTGCCCGTCGTGCCGATGTTCCATGCCAATGCCTGGGGCCTTGGCCAAAGCGCGCCGATGATCGGCGCCAAGCTGGTCATGCCCGGTTGCAAGATGGACGGCGCCTCGATCTACGAGTTGCTCGACACCGAGAAGGTGACATTCAGCGCCGCCGTGCCGACCGTGTGGATGATGTTGCTGCAGCATCTGGAAGAGACCGGCAAGAAGCTTCCCCATCTGAGCAAAGTCGTCATCGGCGGCTCGTCGTGCCCGCGCGCCATCACCAGGAAATTTCAGGACAATTACGGCGTCGAGGTCATCCATGCCTGGGGCATGACCGAGATGTCGCCGCTCGGCACGCTGTGCACCATGAAACCGGAGTACCAAGAGCTTGAGGGCGAAGCCCGGCTCGATGTCCAGGGCAAGCAGGGCTATCCGCCCTTCGGCGTCGAAATGAAGGTGACGGACGACGAGGACAAGGAACTGCCCTGGGACGGCAAGACCTTTGGCCGGCTGAAGGTGCGCGGTCCGGCCATCGCCAGCGCCTACTATGGCGGCGTCGGCTCCGAGCAGTTCGACAAGGACGGCTGGTTCGACACCGGTGACGTCGCCCATATCGATCCGGGCGGTTATATGCAGATCACCGATCGCGCCAAGGATGTCATCAAGTCGGGCGGCGAGTGGATCTCGACCATCGACCTGGAAAACCTCGCCGTCGGCCATCCCGATGTCGCCGAGGCCGCGGCAATCGGCGTCCATCATTCGAAATGGGGTGAACGGCCCTTGCTGGTCGTGGTCGCCAAGCCGGGCAAGGAGCCGAGCAAGGCCGACATACTGGCCTTCATGGACGGCAAGGTGGCGAAATGGTGGATGCCCGACGACGTCGCGTTTGTCGGCGAAATCCCGCACACCGCCACCGGCAAGATCCAGAAGATCACCCTGCGTCAGCAGTTCCGCGACTATCGGCTGCCGACGGATTGATTGAGGTCGTGCGATTTTGGGCTGTCGAAAACGTTAGGCAGGGGATGTTCAATTTGAGCAGCCTTTGCTCTAAGCCTCTGTGCGGGGTGAGGCGGTGCTGAAGACAATGGACGTTGACGACCGGCAGACATCGACGGCGGCCGGCTGGTCGCGGCGCACGGGCGCTTTTGCCCTGGTGCTGCTGCTGACCGTGCTGGCCGGCCATCATTTCGAACTGGTCGAAACGCCGGCCTTCCTGTGGGTGCTGGCGATCGTCGCCCTGCTTGCCGCGTTCGCCTTGCTGTTTGCCGGCCTCGCTTTGTCCAGGTTGTGGCATTTCGGCGACCGCGGCGGCCGCGACCTCTCGGTCGGCGCCTTGCTGGCGCTGCTGGTGCTGACGCCCTACGGCATCGCCGCCTATTGGGCAGCGACCACACCGCCGCTCAGAGACATCTCGACCGATCTCGACAATCCGCCTGTGCTCGACACCAGCGACCGCACCAAGGAGATGAACGCGCTCGCGCCGCCGACGCCGGGCGAGGCACGCCTGCAGCAGGATGCCTATCCGCTGGTCACCGGCCACAGCTACAACCTGCCGTTCGAAACCGTCGTCGACGCCGTCGAAACCGTGCTCGACCGCCGCGACTGGCAGCTTACGGCACCTTACCCGGTGACGGATGGCCAGGACGAGGTGACGATATCGGCCGTGGCCCGGAGCTTCATCGTCGGCCTGCCCGCGGACATCGCCATCCGGGTAAGCAATGATGGCGACACGATCGTCGTCGACATGCGCTCGGCCTCCCGCTACGGCCGCTACGACCTCGGCGACAATGCCGCGCGCATCGTCGGGTTCCTCGCCGAGTTGGACCAGGAGGTTGCGGGCCAGGTGGGCGCGGCGGCTGCTGAGTGACATCCAGAGCATCGGACGGCCAATCGGAATCGCTCGGCGCCGCAAAAGTGCGGATTGAGTCCGCGGGCAGACTACTCGGCGGGGTCGTATCTGCCTTGCAACAAGACTGTCGCGATCGGCCCAAGCGGATTGACGATCCGGCTCTCCAGAACCTCGATGAGTTTGTGCCCGACGTCTGCCATGTCTACGGAATGAACGCCGATCTTCGCCGGCAGGAAGCGTGCCAGACGCGTGTTGTCGCGTGTAACGACGTGGACGTCGCGGCCCGGCTCGAGACCGCGTCTGCCGAGAGCGTGCAACGCTCCCAGAAGGCCCAATTCGTTGGCGCATGCCAAGCCCGTCGGCGGATCTGACGACGCCAGCAGGCGATCGAACCAGGCTGCGCTCGATTCCACCGTGAACGTGCCATGACCGATCAGCGATTGGTCAATCGGAATACTGGCCTCGGCCATCGCCCTTCCATAGCCTGCAAGACGCAAGGCGCTCGCCTGATCCTTCGGCACGAGAAGTTGCAATGCAATGCGTCGACAGCCCTTGTCCATGAGCCGTTGGGTCGCATCGTAGGCAATCTGCTCATTGTCGATATCGACATAGGGATAGGCGATGTTCAGGTCGGTTCTTCCAAACGCGACGAACGGAACGCGTTGATCCAGCAGCAGCTTGACGCGCGGATCACCCGAGACCATGCGCGTGATGATCAGGCCGTCCGCGCTGCGCGCGTGGAGCAGGCGCTGTACGCTTTCGACGGGATCGTCATCGGGCGTGGTCGAATAGATGGATAGGCTATAACCCGCTTGACGCGCCGCCAGCGTCATGCCTTCGATCAAGGGAAGCTTTGCCAGATCGGACAGGTAGTCGCGCGTCTCCATCGGCAGCACTGCCGTCAGCGTCAGGGTTCGTCCGGTTTTCAGCGCGCGCCCATGATGATTTGGGACATAGCCGACCCGCTTCGCCGCCTCCTTGACGCGGGCTATGGTCGAGGGCTGCACTTCCGGCCCATCCTTCAGAGCGCGGGACACCGTAGTCACCGAAAGGGAAAGTTCCGCCGCGATCTGTTTTAGATTGGCCATGTCGCCCGACTTGATTTGCGAAAGCGCCGGCTGATTTTGCTGGGCATCGTAACGTTACCGGATTCGACCTGAGGGTCAAATCCAGGCTCGGCGAACCTGAACGGACTGCCTGGCACCAGCTTGACTCTGGGGTTATTTTCAGCAATCGTAACGTTACGATTAACAAAAAAGCCGATTTTATCGGCGTTTTGATGAATCCGGAGGAGGAGAAACTATGTCCCGTTTACTACGCATTTCCCTGGCAGCGATCGCGGTCTCGGTTGCCTTGCCCGTCTATGCCCAAACCGTCACCATCACCACCGCGGGCGGCGACTATGGCAACGCCATTAAGGAGGCCATGTGGGCCCCCGCTGCAAAAGAGCTCGGCTTTGATATCCGTGAGGAGACGCAAAGCGACGGCCTTGCCGCCCTGAAGATGCAGGTCACTTCGGGTGCGGTGACCACCGACATCATCCACCTCGGCTCGCCGGAAGGCGCGCAGGCGGCAGCACAGTCGCTGCTGGAGCCGCTCGACTACAAGATCATCGATCCCAACTCCGTGCCCGCCGGCGCGAAGTCCGACTACTGCTATCCGTTTGACTCCTATGGCACTGTCATGTCGTGGAACACCAAGACCTATGGCGAGAAGTCGCCGAAGACCTGGGCCGAGTTCTGGGATGTCGCCAAATTCCCTGGCCGCCGCGCGCTGCGCGCCAATGCGCAGGACTTGATCGAGATCGCGCTGCTCTCCGATGGGGTGGCGCCGACCGACGTCTATCCCGTGCTCAGCACCCCGGAGGGTCTGGAGCGCGCAATCAAGCGGCTCGAGGCGATCAAACCGAATGTCTCGGTCTGGTGGACCTCGGGAGCGCAGTCCGCCCAGTTGCTGAAAGATGGTGAGGCGGATCTGGTCGTGACCTGGAACGGTCGGGCACAGACCGTGAAAGCCGATGGCGGCACGGTTGACTACACGTTCAAGGGTTCGGTCATCGGCACCGACTGTCTTGCGGTGCCGAAGGGAGCGCCGAACAAGGAAGCAGCCATGAAGCTCATCGCGGCGATGACACAGCCCGCGCGCGTGGCGAAGCTGACCGACTTCATCGCCTATGGCCCGGTCAATCCTGCCGGTTATGAAGGTGGCCTTATTCCTCAGGACCGTCTGAAGACCTTGGCGACCGCGCCTGACAATGCCGGCACTTCGGTGTTTTCGAATGCGGATTGGTGGGTCAAGAACGGCGAGGCCGCCCAAAAAGCCTTCGATGAAATGATGAACCGCTGAGCTTCGAACTCGTCAGCTCCAGGGTTGCAGCACATGATGAAGTCGCTCCCGATCACCATCGACAGCGTGCGCAAGACCTATGGGTCTTACGTCGCGCTGGACGATGTCTCGCTCGACATTCAGGCTGGCGAATTCCTTACACTGCTGGGGCCGTCCGGATCGGGCAAGACCACGTTGCTCATGGCTCTGGCCGGTTTTGTCCGGCCCGATTCCGGTAGGCTCTTGTTGGGTGATCGGGACATCACCCGCCTGGCCCCCAACAAGCGCGACATCGGGATAGTGTTCCAGAACTACGCCCTGTTTCCCCACATGAACGTTCTGGCAAATGTCGAGTATCCGCTGGTGCTGCGCAAAACGCCGAAAGCGGAGGCGCGCCAGCGGGCGCTCGACACATTGGCCCGCGTGAAGCTGGAAGGTCTGTCGGAGCGCAACATTGCCGCACTGTCCGGCGGCCAGCGCCAGCGGGTGGCGTTGGCGCGGGCGATCGTCTTCGAGCCGCGCGTGATGCTGATGGACGAGCCGTTGTCGGCGCTCGACAAGAATCTGCGCGAAACCATGCAGTACGAGATCCGTCGTCTGCACGACGATCTGGGGATCACCACGATCTATGTGACGCATGACCAGCGCGAAGCACTGATCATGTCAGACCGGGTTGCGGTGATGAACTCCGGCCGCATTCAGCAGATCGACACGCCACAGCAGATCTATGATCGTCCATCGACCCGCTTCGTCGCGGAGTTCATGGGTGAGGCCAACATTGTGGCCCCAGGCGCGGTGCGCAGAATAGACGGCGCCGATGCGTCACGCGAAGCTCTGATGATCCGCGCGGAAAGCTTCCATCTTGATGGGAAGCTCGTCGGGCGAGACGGGGTGGCGCTTGAGGGAAGGCTGCGCGCCAAGGCGTTTCGTGGCGAGAACTGGCTTTTGACGCTGGCGCTTGACGGCGGGCAAGAGATCCTTGTCTGCATTCCGGCGGCGCTGGCCAGTGGCTGCGCCGAACTTGCCACCGGTCAGCGGGTGACCGCCTATGCACCAGCAGCGAAAGTTCACGCCATACCAGGAGCGGTAGCGTGACCGTCATCGCCGATCCTGCGCTCGCGGCAGACGCTCGACGCGAGCGGCGGTTCTTCCTCTCGCTTTCACTGCCTGCGCTTTTCATCGTTGGGCTGGCGGCCATACTGCCCATCGTTTGGATCATCCGGCAATCCTTCCTGACCACAGGGGGCGAATACACCGTCGGCAACTACGAGAAGGTGCTGTCGAGCGGACTGACATGGTCGGCGCTCGTCACGACCCTTGAGCTGTCCCTCGGCACGCTGGCGATCTGCATTCTTCTCGGTACCCCCCTGGCGCTCGCCTTGGCCAGCGCCAGACCAAGGGTGGCCAATTTGCTGATGGCCTTCGTCATGCTGCCGTTGTGGACCTCCATTCTGGTGCGCACCTATGGCTGGCTCGTGCTCTTGCGGCGCGATGGCCTGATCAACGCGGCTTTGACCGGTTCAGGCCTGACAGCCGAGCCATTGCCGCTGGTCTACAACTTCGCGGGAACGCTCGTCGGCATGGTTCACTACATGCTGCCGCTCTTTCTGCTGCCCGTTTATGCGGCGATGCGCGATATCGACGCAAACCTCGTCCGCGCGTCGGCGAGCATGGGCGCCACTCTCGGGCAAACGATCCGCACCGTCATTCTGCCGCTTTCGGCCGGCGGCATCTTCTCGGGTTCGATCATCGTCTTCATCTACACGATAGGGTTCTTCATCACGCCGGCGGTGCTTGGCGGGGGCAAGGTAAATCCTCTCTCCATCAGGATCGAGCGCACGCTGTCGACATTTCAGGATTGGGGGTCGGCGAGCGTCCTGGGTATTCTGCTCCTCATTTTGATGGCGTTGATGGGGGTGATGTTCCTGGCTGCACGGCGGCTGATTGCCCGGCGCATAGTGGGTACAGCCCATGCTTGAAGCCTATCCAGACAACAGGCTGGCCCGCATCCTCCTGTGGAGCTTTTGCGCGCTCGTAATGGTGTTCCTGATGCTGCCGACGCTGGTCGTCGTCCCGCTCTCCTTTTCGGCGTCCAATCTTCTCGAGTTCCCACCGAGCGCATACTCATTGCGCTGGTACGAGACTTTCTTTGGTTCGGCTACATGGATGGTCGCGCTCAGGACGAGCCTGATCCTTGGGACATTGACGGCGATGATCGCAGTGCCCCTGGGGCTGCTGGCCTGCATCTCGATGAACAGGCTTGGCGGAAAGGCCGCCGTAGCCATTCAAGGCATTCTGCTCACCCCGTCCATTGTGCCGGGCATCCTGCTCGCGATCGGTCTCTTCTTTGTTCTGGCGGCGCAACGTCTGGTCGGAACGCTGTTCGGCGTCCTGGTCGGACATGTGGTGCTGGCCATCCCGGTCGCCTGCATTGTTTTGTTGCCCGCTCTGGTCCGCTTTGATTGGAACCAGGTCCAGGCGGCGCGCAGCCTCGGCGCAAACTGGGCGAGAGCCATTGGCGGAATAATTGTCCCGCAACTTCAGATCAGTCTGTTGTCGGCCACGCTGATGGCCTTCCTGACCTCGCTTGACGAGTCTGTCATTTCGATCTTCATCGCCAGCGGTCAAAACAGCACGCTGCCGAAGCTTATGTTCCTGTCGCTGCGCGATCAGATCGACCCGACCATTGCGGCGATTTCGACCTTGTGGACCGTCATCGTCCTGGTCGCCGTCCTGATCGTGAGCCTTCGCCAAAAATCCTGACAGAGAACGGAAACATGCCCAACAATCATCACGCAGCCGACGATCTGGCGGATCATTCAACGGACATACCCCAAGTGGGGTTGGCGATCATCACCGGATCGGCGAATTGGGGTCTCGCCTTTCCGGAAGACGTCGCAGTCGATGGCGTTCGGACCTTGCGGCGCGACATGAGTTTTGAAACGCCTTTCGGTTGCAGCGACAACTGGAAGCTGCTCGAGTTCGATGCGTCGATTACCGTCGAAGGCAAACCGAAACGTGCCTTGTGCATGTATTCGCACGGCAATCCCCGCGACCATATCGACCATTCCTGCCATCGCCGGGCGTTCTGGGTCTTGATGAAAGCGGGAGTACGGCAAGTCCTTTCCTGCTCGACCATTGGCGCCGTCAACAAGGCGATCAAGCCCGGCGACATGGTGGTGAACGCCGATATCATCGAACTGACGCAGACCCCGTTTTCACTGCTTCCCGGCCGCCAGAGCTTCGACTGCTCGGGCAAGCAGATCGTGTGTCCAAGATGTGCGGCGGCTCTGGTCGAAACCGCCCGCCGTCATTGGCCAGCCGAATGCCGCGTTCATGGCATCGAGCAGCAGTTGGTCGCTGGCCACTGTTACGGGCCGCGGCTGACCACCCCGGCGGAAGCCTTGGCGTTTCGAAACCTAGGGGCGGATGTGCTCAACCATTCGATCGCCCCCGAGGCTACCTTGTCGCGCGAGATCGGCGCGTGCTTCGTGCCTCTTGCGTTCGTGACGGCAGGTTTCAACGACTATATGGACCGCAATCGCCAGAAATTGCTGCAGGACGACGTGTTGCCAAGCCTCTCAATTTCAGCCTCGCGGGTTGCGCTGGAGACCGCGGCACGACTTCCGGCTAATCCCGAATGCTCTTGCCACGGTTTGAAGTCGGCTCAACCGGAAGAACGTTCCAGCCGGTTTTAGCCAACCAGCACATAAACGCCGTCGATGGCCGGCTCACCCTCCGTGCTGACCAGGCCGCGCGCCGCCAGATCCTCGAGATGGGCGAGCACTGACAGGCCGGCAGCACCGTGCAGGCGCGGGTCGGTGTCCCGGTAGATCGCCTTGACCATGTCGGGAATAGTCCGGTCGCCGCCGCGGATCCGCTCGAGGATCGCCCGTTCGCGCATCTTGCGGTGGGTTTTGAGCCCGCGCATGAAGTTGCGCGGCGCGGTCACCGGGCCGCCATGGCCGGGCAGTAGCAGGCGGTCGCCGCGCGCGATCAGCCTGTCGAGCGAGGCCATGTAGTCGGCCATCGCGCCGTCCGGCGGCGCCACGATCGAGGTCGCCCACGCCATCACATGGTCGGCCGAAAACAGGATACCGGTGCCTTCCAGCGCAAATGCCGCGTGATTGGCGGTGTGGCCCGGCGTCAGCACGGTTCGGATCGCCCAGCCGCCGCCCTCGATCAGCCCGTCGTCGGGCAGCGCGATATCAGGCGCGAAAGCCGTGTCGGCGCTGGCATCGAGCGGATTGATCTCGCCGATCCGGAGCGCCCGCGCCGGGCGATGCGGGCCTTCGGCCAGCACTTCAGCACCGGTGTGCTCCTTCAGCCGGGCGGCCAGCGGAGAATGGTCGCGATGCGTGTGGCTGACGAAAATGTGGCTGACCGGCCGGTTAGCGATCACCGCGAGCAGCGTCTGGAAATGCGCATCGTCGTCGGGGCCCGGGTCGATCACTGCCAGTGTTTCGCGGCCAACAACGTAGCTGTTGGTGCCGTGAAAGGTGAACGGGCTGGGATTTTTGGCGGTGACGCGCTGCACGTCCGGCGCAACGGTGACCCCTTGGCCATAGGCCGGATCGAAGCTGGTGTCGAATTTGAGCGCCATGGCGGTGTCGTTGAGCTCCGGTCAAGGGGACGGCAAAAGCGATTGCCGCATAGCACGGAAGCCAATATAGGAAAAAGCGAGGCCGCCATCTGCGGCAATCCGGATTGGGGAAGACCATGGCACTTGCAACGACGATGCGCCCACTTGTTTCTCTCGCTTTGCCTCAGGAGGGTGCGCTGCGCCTGGCAACCCAGCTTTTGCTGGCGATCGCCGGAACGCTGCTTTTGACCCTGTCGGCCAAGACGAAAGTCGTGCTCGGGCCGGTCGACATCTCGATGCAGACGCTGGCCGTTCTGCTGATCGCCACCGCATTTGGCCTGCGGCTTGGCGTTGCTACCCTGCTTCTCTACATGGCCGAAGGCGCCATGGGCTTCCCGGTCTTCCAGAGCACGCCTGAAAAGGGCATCGGCATCGCCTACATGATCGGCGGCACCGGTGGTTATCTCGCCGGCTTCGTCGTCATGGCGGCAATTGTCGGCTGGGTCGCCGATCGCGGCTGGGACCGCCACCCGATCAAGCTGTTCAACGCCATGCTGGTCGCCGAGATCGTCATGATGGCCATGGGCTTTGCCTGGCTGGCCACAATCATCGGCGTGGAAAAGTCGTGGCAGTTCGGTGTCCTGCCGTTCATCCTCGGCGACCTGATCAAGGTGGCGCTCGCCGCCAGCCTGGTGCCGGCGCTCTGGTCGTTGCTGCCGAAGCAGCCCTGAAACCGGACAACAGAACGAGCCGGCGGGTCCAAGACCCGCTGGCTTTTTGTTGTCACGCGTCCACCAGGATGGCGGTTTGCCAAATCGCCACGCCCATTGCAGCGCCAGCTTGTGGTTGGTCGGTCAGCAGCTTGTTGCCGGTCAGTCAGATTGCCGCGAGGCGGCAGATGCAGCGCAATTCTGGTGCAGATCCCGGGCCGAGCTTGAATTGACAAGCGATTGCGCGATACCTAAGCACAGGCAACTTGATTTCAGGGCGGGGGCCTCGGCAATTCAAGGAGAGCTTGTTGAAAGGAATTATCCTTGCAGGAGGCAGCGGGACGCGTCTTTATCCCTTAACATTAGCGATCTCTAAGCAAATCCTGCCGATATACGACAAGCCGATGATTTTTTATCCGTTGAGCGTCTTGATGCTCGCGGGGATCAGAGAGATTCTGGTCATTTCGACACCACGCGACTTGCCGATCTTTCGGGAGTTGCTGGGTGACGGTTCGGAATTCGGGCTCGAATTTTCCTATGCCGAACAGCCGCGGCCCAACGGGCTTGCCGAAGCCTTCATCATCGGCCGCGACTTCATAGGCAAGGACAATGTGTCGATGATCCTCGGCGACAACATCTATTTCGGCGAGGGCCTGTCACAGCTCTGCCGCGCTGCCGCGCAGCGGGAAAGCGGCGCGTCGGTGTTCGCCTACCATGTCGAGGATCCGGAGCGCTATGGCGTGGTGTCGTTCGACAGGCTCAGCGGCACCGCTTTGACGATCGAGGAAAAGCCTGAGAAACCGAAGTCCAACTGGGCGGTCACTGGCCTCTATTTCTACGACAACGAGGTCGTCGACATCGCTTCGACGATCAAGCCCTCGGCGCGCGGCGAGCTCGAGATCACGGCGGTCAACAACGTCTACCTCGAGCGCGGGCAGCTGCATGTGCATCAGCTCGGCCGCGGCTATGCCTGGCTCGACACCGGCACGCATGACAGCCTGCATGAAGCCTCATCCTTCGTGCGCACCATCGAGCACCGCCAAGGCATCAAGGTCGCCTGTCCCGAAGAAATCGCCTTCGAGCAGGGCTGGCTGACCGCCAACAAGGTGCTTGAGCGCGCCACGCGCCTGGGCAAGAACGAATACGCCGCCTATCTGCGCCGGCGCGTCACCGAGCTGACGGAGAATTAGAGTGGAGGTCAGGCAGCTCGGACTCGACGGTGTGCTGGAGATCGTGCCGACGCGGCACGGCGATGCGCGCGGCTATTTCATCGAAACCTGGAATGCCGAGCGCTTTTCGGAAGCTGGCATCGATCTGCATTTCGTCCAGGACAATCACTCCTATTCCGCGGCCGCGGGCGTCGTGCGGGGGCTTCACTATCAGCTGCCCCCACGCGCGCAGGACAAGTTGCTGCGTGTGATCAGAGGTAAGATCCTTGACGTCGCGGTCGACATTCGCCGCAGCTCGAAAACCTTCGGAAAATGGGTCGCGCTCGAAATATCGGCCGAGAAAGGCAACCAGATCCTGGTGCCGAAGGGTTTCGCGCACGGCTTCGTCACGCTCGTGCCGGACACCGAGGTTCTGTATAAGGTCACCGACACCTATTCGCCGGCGCACGACCGATCGATCCGTTTCGACGATCCCGACATCGGCATCGATTGGCCGTCGCCAGCCGGCGCCTTCGAGCTCTCGGCCAAGGACCTCGAGGCGCCGATGCTTGCCACGGCGGAGGTGTTCGCATGACGCGCGACGATGTGAGGAGAGCGCCATGAATTTTCTGGTGACAGGCGGTGCCGGCTTCATCGGCTCGGCGGTGTGCCGGCATTTGTGCGCCAATCCGGCCTACCATGTGACCAATCTCGACAAGCTCACCTATGCCGGCAACCTCGCCTCGCTGCGCACGATCGAGAATGCGCACAACTACAAATTCCAGCAGGCCGACATCTGTGACGAGCGGGCGGTCCTCGACATCCTCCACCGCGACGAGATCGACGTCGTCATGAATCTCGCCGCCGAAAGCCATGTCGACCGCTCGATCGACGGACCCGGCGCCTTCATCGAGACCAACATCGTCGGCACCTACAAGGTGCTGAATGCGACGCTCGAATATTGGCGCGGCCTTGATGAGGACAGGAAAGCCCGCTTCCGCTTCCACCATGTCTCGACCGATGAGGTGTTCGGCGATCTGCCCTTCGACGGCGGCATGTTCGTCGAGGAAACGCCTTACGCGCCGTCCTCGCCGTATTCCGCCTCGAAGGCGGCTTCCGACCATTTGGTGCGGGCCTGGTACGAGACCTATGGCCTGCCGGTCGTGCTCTCCAACTGCTCGAACAATTATGGGCCCTATCACTTTCCCGAAAAGCTGATCCCGCTGGTGATCCTCAACGCGCTCGATGAAAAGCCGCTGCCGGTCTACGGCGCCGGCGCCAACGTGCGCGACTGGCTGTTCGTCGAGGATCATGCCCGCGCCCTGGAGCTGGTCGCCACCAAGGGTCAGCCGGGGGAGAGCTACAACGTCGGCGGCAATTCCGAACGCACCAACCTTGGCGTCGTCGAGACGATCTGCGACCTGCTCGACATCAGGCGTCCGCGCAGGGGCGGCAGGAGCTACCGCGATTTGATCAGCTTCGTCAGCGATCGCCCGGGTCACGACCGCCGCTATGCCATCGATGCCTCCAAGATCGGCAGGGACCTTGGCTGGACGCCGGCGGAGAGTTTCGACAGCGGTCTGGCAAGGACGGTCGACTGGTTCCTCGACAACAAATGGTGGTGGGGGCCGATCCGCGAGCAGCGCTATGCCGGCGAGCGGCTTGGCCAAGTCCAGTCCCGGGGCGAGGTTGAAGGCAGGAAGGGCGCGGCGTGAGGCTGGTTGTCACCGGACGCGACGGTCAGGTCGCCGCCAGCCTGCTGGAGGCCGGGAAGTCGCGCGACGGCATCGAGGTTGTCGCCGTCGGCCGGCCGGCGCTCGATCTGGCGCGGCCCGACACCGTGTTCGACGCGCTTGCGGCAGCGCGGCCGGATATCGTGGTGTCGGCCGCTGCCTACACCGCGGTCGACCAGGCCGAGGACGAGCCCGATCTGGCCTTCGCGGTGAACGCCGTCGGCGCCGGCAAGGTCGCCGAGGCGGCGGCTCGGCTCGGCGTCCCCGTCATCCATCTTTCGACCGACTATGTCTTCGACGGTTCGAAGGACGGCCCCTATGTCGAGACCGACGCCACCGCGCCGCTTAGCGTCTACGGCGCTTCCAAGCTTGCCGGAGAACTGGCGGTGTCGGCCGCCAATCCACGTCATTTGATCCTGCGTACCGCCTGGGCCTACAGCCCGTTCGGCGAGAATTTCGTCAAGACCATGCTGCGGCTGGCCGGCGACCGCGACGAGATCCCTGTCGTCGCCGACCAGTGGGGCAATCCGACGTCGGCGCTTGATATCGCCGACGCCATCTTGCATGCCGCGGCGATGCTGCGTACCGACATGGGCTTTTCTTCCTTTGGCAGGTACCATCTGGTAGGAACTGGCGCGACCAATTGGAGCGGGTTTGCACGCCACGCCCTGGACGCCAGCCAGGTGTTTGGCGGCCCCCACGCCCGGGTGCGTGACATCGCGACCGTTGACTATCCGACCAAGGCAAAGCGTCCGACCAATTCACAGCTGTCTACCGCGAAGTTCACCGAGACTTTTAGTTGGGCGGCGCCGGAGTGGCAGCAATCAACAAACAAAACCATATCTCGTCTCCTGAACGGTGAGACGGGATATGCCAGCGACCTATGAACCGCCAGCGTCACGGAGAGACTTTATGAGCGTTCAGCTTTTCGTACCGAGTTTCCGCATCGAGGAATGCCTTGCAGGAATCCGTGAGTGCCTGGAAAAAGGGTGGACCGGACTAGGTTTCAAGACTGCCGAATTTGAAACGGCATGGAAGAACTATACGGGCCTCCCGCACGCTCATTTTCTGAATTCCAACACCGTCGGGCTTCATCTGGCTTTCCAGCTGTTCAAGTCCAAATACGGATGGGATGACGAGAGCGAGGTCATAACAACGCCGCTGACATTCGTTTCGACAAACCATGCCATCTTGTATGCTGGCCTCAAGCCGGTTTTCGCCGATGTTGATGAGTATCTTTGCCTCGACCCGCAAAGCGTGCTCGAGCGGATCACCGACAAGACCAAGGCGCTGATATTCGTCGGGATGGGAGGCAATGTCGGCCAGTATCAGAAGATATTGGAGATTTGTCGCGCGCGTGACATCAAACTGGTGCTCGACGCGGCCCACATGTCAGGTACTCGGGTCGACGGTAGGCACATTGGCGACGACGCCGATGTGTCGGTATTTAGTTTCCAGGCGGTCAAAAATCTTCCAACCGCCGATTCCGGAATGATCTGTTTCAAGGAAGCCCAGGACGATGAGCGCGTCCGCAAACTCACCTGGCTGGGCATCAACAAGGATACGTATGCCCGCACCGCTTCCCAGGGTGCCTACAAATGGATGTATGACGTCGAGGAGATCGGCCATAAATATCACGGCAACTCGATCATGGCCGCGATTGCCATTGTCCAGTTGAAGTATCTCGACATAGACAATTCGTTCCGGCGCCAGCTAGCCGTCTGGTACCGCCAGCATCTGGAGGGGCACAACCATGTCAGGGTCGTGCCGACCGTGCGAGGGTGCGAATCCGCCCAGCACCTTCTCCAGATACGGGTTCAGAATCGCGACAATCTGATGCTTGCCCTCAACGAGCATGGAATCTATCCGGGAGTTCACTATCGCGACAACACGGATTACCGGATGTATGCCTTTGCGGCCGGCACGTGTCCGAATGCCGCCGCGGCAAGCCACGAAATCATTTCGCTGCCACTGCATCTTCGTATGACCAAGGCCGATGTCGATCAGATTTGCGACTTGGTTCTCAAATACGCCCAATGAAACCGCAAATCGCCCCTTTCGGAGACGGCACAGTTGTCTTGAGGCTCGTGGAAGAGCGGGATCTCGAGACAATCCTTGACTGGCGCAATCGTGACGACGCACGTGTCTGGTTCAAGACATCCGACAAGATCGACCTCGCCGCGCATATCGCCTGGTACAAAAGCTACCTCAAAAAGCCAAATGATTTGTTCTTCCTGGTGGAAGCGAATGGCCAACCGGCCGGCCAGTGCGCCATTTACGATATCGATGAGAACACCCGGAGCGCTGAAGTCGGCCGATTTCTGGTTGCGCCGGAAATGGCCGGCAAAGGATATATCGGCCGTTCGTGCGCAGAGATCGTTCGCTTCGGTACGCAATTCCTGAACCTCTCCTATCTGTTCCTTGAGGTTATGGAGCAAAATACAAAAGCTATTCGCCTTTACACGCGCGAGGGGTTTATTGAGGAAGGCCGTTCCGATGGCTTGATCCGCATGAGCTTGGGTCGAGGTAGCACTCCATGACCGCGACGCACTACTTCATGCTGACGTCTCCGGGCCGGGCTATGTGATCTCGACATGGCCAGGGTCTTGATGATCATAGAGGCAAAAATAGCCACTACATATTTGCTTGAGCAAATCATGGAGGCTTGTCGGGCTCGTGGAGTCGATCACGAAGTAAAACTTCTAACTGAGCTGCAAATAGGTGACCTTACCCAAAATACGATCCCAATGTTTGTAAGGTGTGCTGACCCGCAGGCCTCGGCATGGGCAGAACTACTTTCCGATGCAGGCCGGCCATATGCATACTATATCGATGATAATTTCTGGAGAATTGTTGGAGACAATCCTCTCGCATTGTACTATCGGCACCCAATTGTCAGGAAATCGTTGGAGTTTATGGTTTCTCATGCTGAGTCCGTTATCGTAAACTCCCCCGAGCTGGCCAGGTTCGTATCAAGTTTTAATCCCCGCGTGACAGTGCTGCCGTCGTTTTTCGATTTTTCACTCATTGACGGCTCATCTCCGATTTCTACTGACGAAATCCGAATCGGCTTTGCGGGAAGCCCTTCGCGGGTCGCTGATCTGAGTTTGATATCGCCGCTTATTCAGCCGATCCTGGAGAGATTTCCAAAAGCGGTATTCGAATTCGCCGGCGTCTTTCCAAAGGGAGTCGTGGCCGGCGCCCGAGTTCGGTTTTTTCCGCACACTGGCGACTACGGCGCCTACATAAAATTCCAGACTTCGAGAAATTGGGCGATTGGCTTGGCGCCCCTGATCGACCATGAGGCAAACCGCAGCAAGACGGATAACAAGTACCGAGAGTACGGCGCACTCAGTATAGCTGGAATATATTCAAATATTATTCCGTATAAAAACGCCGTAAAGGATATGGAGACAGGATTGCTTGTCGAGAACACCGAGCAAGAGTGGTTTAATGCTGTATCAATGCTAATAAGTTTTCCAGAAAGACGAAGTAAATTGGTCGGTGTTGCGTTTGATGATGTGCATAAGCGGTATGATTTGAATACGGTTTCTCGAGAGTGGTCTGACTTATTCTTGAAAATTGACAAGGAACGCCCAAAAAATGCCAAGAAGCTTAGATTGAGAAAAATTAGATGGAGAAAATTATGGGGATTGGTCGAGAGGTATAGGGTTCATTTGCTGGTAAATTATCGGGATGGAGGATGTTATCTTGTCGCTAAGAAGATGATCCGAAAAATACTAGTTAGTCTTTAATGTTTTATTTCCATCATATGGGGTGCGCTCTTGACAGGTTGTCCGGCCGCATGATCTTTTGCCAACTGGCAACGCGCCCATGGTCTTGCCGCCTCCACCTGCAACATCTCGCCGGCCACGGTCGAGAAGCGCTGCAACGCAGTGCTGGAATCGCCCTCCATGGTGGCGCGACTCAAGCGAAACGGCAAAATCGGTACGGCTTATGAAACACAGCTATTCGAGTGCGGATAAGAACAGGCTGCTCCGTGACGTCTTGCGCTCGCTGCTGCTTCATCGCGTCTGGTTTTTTATCGGCATGCAAGACATCAAGCGGCGCTATCACCGTTCGTTCGTTGGCCCGCTGTGGATTCTTCTCAACCTTGGACTCTATGTGGGGGCGATAGGTTTCGTTTACGGCGTCATGTTCGGGCAAGACCTGAGGGCCTTCCTTCCCTACCTGATGCTGGGTTTCGTTATCTGGGGGTTGATTTCCGCCTCCGTGGTCGACGCCGGCATGGTTTTCATAAATGCAGAGGGTTACATCAAGCAGTTCTCATATCCAAAGCAGATATATATTATGAGATCACTGGTAAGCAGCAGCATGAATTTTGCGATTGGCTTGTTTGCAATCGGTATTGTTCAGATTGTGCTTGGTATATGTTGGCTAACTGGATGGGCATCGGCAATTCCTGGCTTGTTTTTACTGTATCTTGCTCTGATTGGCCACATAGCGATATTTTCATACCTTGGCGTTGCGTTCCGCGATCTTCCGCATGCGTTATCGGGAGTGTTGCAGGTCGTGTTCTATCTGACGCCGATTGTCGTTCCGGCCAGCGTCCTGAAGAATCACGGTCTAGAACTCGTGTATATGGTTAACCCATTCTACCATTTGATCGATATCGTTCGTCATCCAATTCTGTCTGGAGGCTTCGCTCCACTTTTTTCATACGAATTTGTGGTTGCATATATTCTCGTCTTGTATGGAATTGCTTGGTACGTGGCCTCGCGGTTGGATAAAAAAGTGGTGTTCCTCCTTTGACCCAGAACTTCATACGACTACGCAACGCCGGCGTGCTTTTCACCGGCGATACGAACAGCGATGGGCTGATAGGCCGGTTGACCAGAAGGCGCAGCGGGGGAGTGGCCCCTGGCGCCTATGCGGTTGAAGCTCTGAAGAATGTCACTGTTGCGATCGAGCAGGGCGAGAGGGTGGGGCTTATCGGTCTCAATGGCGCGGGAAAGAGCACGCTGCTGAAGGTCATGGCCGGTATCTACGCGCCGACCAGCGGAGTTGTGGAAACCGAAGGGCATGTTTGCCCGATGTTCGAGTTCGCAACCGGTTTCGAGATGAATCAAACCGGTCGAGACAACATCCGCATCCGCGGCTTGCTGCTTGGCATGACGCCCGGTGAGATCGAGGCGAAGCTGCCGGAGATCGAGGAGTTTACGGAGCTTGGCGAGTTCCTGGGGTACCCTGTCCGGACATATTCCGCGGGTATGTTCATTCGCCTCGCGTTCGCAGTGTCAACAAGCATAAATCCAGAAATACTTCTTATAGATGAGGTTATGGGTGCTGGAGATATTCGTTTTGCGAAGAAAGCCAAGCGTCGTATGTTTGAATTCATGGAGCAGGGAAAGATTCTTGTTTTCTCTTCTCACAATTTTGATTTGCTAAAGAGTTTTTGCGCCAGAACTATATGGATAGAAAAGGGAAGTATCGTTATGGATGGCGATACGCCAGAAGTGGTAGCTGGATACGAGTCATCGCAGCGATAGACATTCCGCTTTGTGGCAAGGTGTGGCGGCGCGCGATGCTTGTCCGATATTAGAATTCGGAGGAAATATGAGATTCGGTGATTGTGGCCATGATCTTTCCATCTGCCACATCGACAGAGGGCAGTCGGCACCCGAAGTGACGGTGATCCTCCCTACTTTTGCGCGTGCCAACGGGTCTTTACGGCTTTCAATCGAGAGTGTGCTTTCGCAAAGCTATGGCGATTTCGAGCTGATCATTGTGGATGACGGCTCGCGCGATGGAACTGCCGACGTGCTAAGCGAGTACCAGCTTGCCGATCCTCGGGTCATCATACATTCATATAGGTACAACAGTGGTCTGCCAGCCTTGCGCGTTAATCAGGCCGCGCTTCACCGGCGCGGCAAGTACATTGCCTACCAGTTTGACGATGATCTGTGGACGGAAGACAGCCTGAAGGTGCGCATGGCTTGGCTTGAGCGACAAGCTGTTCCAAGCGTCGCCTATGGCAGTTGCGACGCCTATCGTGCGACGAGCGAAGGCGACGTCTTTCTGCGCGTGCTTGGGCAGGAGTTCAACTATGGACTCCTCCAGCATGGCAACTATATCGCAAATAACTCAGTAATTCACCATGCTGCTCTTTTTGAAAGGCATGGCATGTACGACCCTCATGTGGCGGCCAGGCGATACTCGGATTACGACCTCTGGCTGCGTTTCGGAAGAAGTGCGCCATTTCAATGGGTGGATGCGACATGTTCGATCGTTCGCGCCGACATGGAGAACTCGCTCGGCCGGGATGTGCGGTCAGATTTTACCCAGACCTTGAAATACTTGCGGCTTGCGCGAGACAATCAGCTGAAGCCTGGCAATATTGCCAGCTATGACCTGATTGGTGCCGAACATTGGAAGAACCGATTCTCGACGGCCGAGATACGGAGATATTATAGAGAAGAAGCTCTGCCATTTATTTCCAAGTTCAATGGCTATTTGACCCCGTCAGAGCTGGCAGTCGCCGCGTCTGGGGCTATGGAACACAAGCGCATACTGGTATCGAAGCCAGACTATAGCACGTCTGTGGATGTGGCCGTTCGCAATTTTGAGAACCTTGAAAGTCAAAGAGGCTTCAGCAGTACCTTCGTCAGAGAGCGAGATGTGCCGCGATTCGACACGTCGGACACGGACATAGCAATCCTCTACCGTACTGTGGGCCCGGCAGAACAATTATTGGCCGGCAAGAGGCGCGAGGGCATCCCGTGTGCCTATCTGATGGATGATAACATGCTCCGCTTCCATGAAGTGGGGCCGGAACATTCCGCCATCGCGCCTGGTACGCCGGGATACCGAAGCATAGTGGCCCAGATATCTGCGGCCGATGCCGTGATTGGATACAGCGATGAGATCATTGAAGATTTTTCGATTTATAACTCCCATATTATTAAGCTAAGCACAAACATACAAGGCAGGTACGTCGCCAGGAGAGACTACAAAAGGTCTGGGAAGTTCCGAATTGCGATTTTTAGTAATAAATTCCGTAGAAATATTCTAATCAAGATTTGGCCTGGCCTTCAGCGTGTGGCGTCAGCTTATAAGGATGAGGTAGAATTTCATTTTTGGGGGATCGATCCGCGTGATTGTCCTGCTCTGGATTGCGATGTTCATTTCAAGCCATTCACCCATTCATATGATCATTATCTTTCTGAACTGACCGGCACCTATTTCGATCTTTCACTGACGCCTCTTGAGGGTGAAACACGTGCGGAACGGAGTAAGAGCCCTGTCAAATTGTTAGAATCGGTCGTCGCTGGCGCGATTAGCGTGATGAGCAATGTCGCGCCCTATAGCCGCTTGCCTGACTCGGTTTGCGTCAAGGTGAGCAATAGGCCTGACGACTGGGCAGACGCCATTGAAGGTCTGATCAAGCTGAAGGCCGAACAGCGGGACCAGATTTTGGAAAGGGCTCGTACATATGTAGAAGGCCGGTATACCACGGAGATTCAATACTACGATTTTTTCGGTGCGCTCGCCGCAACTGCACTTCATTCGCGCCTGAAGGATAAGGCAATCCTCTTTGGGTTTCATGAGGCCGCGCTGGGGGGCGCAACTCTTCATTTGCTACGGCATGCTGCGCTAGCTTCCTCCTTCGGTTTCAGCGTTGTGGGTCTGGTTCCGCAGAGCGAGAGGTTTGGACCGGAATTTGCTCGTCTCTGGCGTGAGGCAACGAAGGATGCCCCACTGTTGGAGGAAAGCTGGCAGAACGGGATGGACCGTGTCGACGCGTCCAAAATCCGGTCGCTTCAAGAGAGAGATCGGCAGGATGCACGTCGCATTGGCGAAAGATTGGTTGGACACAATGTAGGCCTTGTTCATTTCGCCACCTGGCAGCCAGCTATGACGGCACTTGGATTGGAGCTTGGGGTTCCAATTGCCGCTAGCGTTCATCAATACTACGACGGCGCCGATACAAACGCTTTCGCCCATGCAGTTCATTGCTCCTCGACAGCACATGGGGAGCGATGGAAGAAAGAATCCGGGGTCGCCGTGCGTCGTATCGTGTGCCCCGTGGACGATATCTATTTTTCGCTATTCGCGGCACGAGACGATCGGAACTTTTCAATAAAGGATCCGCTGCAGATAGTCGTTTCCGGAACATTGCAGCCTCGCAAGAATCAACTCGCCGCCATCAAGGCGGCGCTACTTCTGCAAAAGGCCGGGCACAACGTTACGGTCCACGTAATAGGTTACGATGACCTTCGCGTCGACTACGCCAACGAGTGCCGCGATTATGTGGCGGAACATGGTCTGGAAAACCACGTCATCTTTCATGGGTTCGTTTCTGACCCGGAGCGGTTCTACGCAAGTTGCGACGTGTTGCTCATTTCCGCTCTGGACGAATCCATGCCGCAGACGATGCTTCAGGCCATGGCGTCTGGTGTCGCCGTCGTATCGCCTAGCGTTGGCGGCGTATCAGAATTGCTTAGGCATCGCTACAGCGGGTTGATTGCCAGGGATGCGTCCCCGGAGGAACTGGCGAAGGCCGTTCAGGAGTTTCTTGGATATTCAGTTGTGCGGCGGGCTGAGATGTTGAGAAGTGCTTATCGGACGATAAGCATATTGGGACGTTCAGGCTACGTCCGTGCTGAATTGATGGACCTTTACGGGACTGCATTCAGTAGGGCGGCGTCCGCGAAGCCGATCGAGGCGGTCGCTGAGGTCTCGATGGCTCAACGGGACGTGCCCTCAGCGAGATTTGAGCCCGCTGTGGCTTCCACGATTGCCAGGCTTCATTCGGAGGTAGAGGCCCAACATTTTTCGCGTCCACTCAGGCTTGCGAGAGCCGTCACTCGGCGGTCGAGCGAAATGTGGGACATGGTTTCCTCTGTTTTCGATCCGCTTGATCGTTTCAGCCATCAGCACTTCGGCCGGATGCGACGTGATGAACTGCGCCTGAGCGAGGATCTCTCAAATATATCCTATAGAGAATATACCGTTCATTTCGCGCTCACCTCCCTATCGGCCGTCCATCTTGGCATAGCGCCACTTGTTCGGGCGCAGGCAGGGCTCGTAGGCGTAGAGATTGTGTCCAGGAACGATGAGATTCTGGGCACCGTGGCCCGACCACTCGCCGATATTGAAGAGGGCCTCCCCGCAAGATTTTCGTTTGACACGCCTTTTCATGACCTTGAGGCCGGATGGCGCCTCAGGGTTTTCGTACACGAGGCGGATGTACCGGTCACCATCTATGAGGTGGTTCGGCCAACGGTGATCTACGGCGCGCTAAAGCGGTTCCCTTTCGCGAAATTCGAGTAGCCGCGGTCACTGCGGCTACTGCAATTCCAGGAAAGTGTGAGTGGTTTTCCCGGGAAAAGCGCGAAGCGCTTTCCGTTGGAAATTGCGCAATGGCGAAGGCCGCAAGATCTCGATAGGCGCAGCGTGAACGTGCAATCCGTGACGAACGCGCACACTTCCGCCAGATTGCACTCGGCAGCGGTCAGGAATGACGCGTAACAATGTAGGCTTGCCCGCCGGAGCGAAGGCTGACCGACCTGATGTCACCCAAGTCCTTCGCCCCTACGGTGCGGATGACCTTCCGGATAAGGGCATCTGGGTATTGCCGGTGTAGAAACTGAACACCACCAATCGTTTCGTGGTTTTCAACGATTTCCTGTTCGCTGCTTGGCCAAGTCGTGAAAATGCAGGTTCTCCGCGCGACACGAAGCAATTCAGCTACGAATTTCTCTATCTCGGGAATGTGGCCGAGCACTTCGAAGCACAGGACAACATCGAATTCCTGATCTCCAAAACTGAGATCGTAACCATCTCCTGAAAGAAATTCGGTGTCTGGGAAATTTCTTCTCGCTATCTCCAGCATTTTTGAAGATGAGTCGACTCCCGTATAGCTGGAATCGCTAGAGATATTACCGATCAGTTTTTCGTATATGAGGCCGGTACCGCAACCAACTTCAAGAATCGATAGTGTGTGTCTATCTATATTGCTCGATACTACTTGAACGAGCTCTTCGCGATGCGCATGTTCGATCGGCGAATTCTGCCAAATCGACTGAATTTCCTCTGCAATTTCACCAACATCCCAATTGTCCCAGGTTCGAGTCACGGGTCGCTTCCTCTGATCAAGTGTCTACTGGCCATGCCAGCAGCATCCGTCTAGCCGGCAATGTAGGAATTATCAGGGCATGGCATCGGCCGGGCGCGCGCGTTCAGGTCGTTTCCATGGTGTCGACCCGCCCGCCTTTGAGAGTTAGCTTTTTTGTGCAAACGCTTTGGATCAAGTACTCACTGTGGCTGGCCAGCACAATGATACCTGCCTTTTCCGCCAGTTCGTCCATGCGCCGTTTGGCTTTGTCCTGGAACGAAGCATCGCCGGCGCCAATCCACTCGTCCATCAGCAAAATCTCTGGCTCAAGCGCGGTCGCCGCTGAAAATGCCAGCCTGGCTGCCATGCCTTGGCTGTAAGCCTTGAACGGGAGGTCGATGAAGTCGCCGAGCTCGCTGAAGGCAATAATACCCTCCATTTTTTCTTCGATCTCGGCCTCTGTCCACCCGTTGATCAATCCGCGCAGGACGATGTTCCTGCGGCCTGTGGCTTCGCGTCGAAAGCCTATGTTGATGTTGAAAAGCGCGTCGACCTTGCCTTCTATAGTGATGCTTCCCCCCGATGGCTCATAGATTCCGTAGAGCACCTTGAGAAGCGTGGTCTTACCGGCTCCGTTCGGGCCGACCAAACCCAGTCGCTCGCCCGCCTTGAGCTCGAAACTGACGCCGTCGAGGGCTTGCACAAACTGCTTTCTGCCTGAGCTTTCAATTCTGCCGCCTGGCCCACCCATGCGTCGGTCAGGCGCTGAAAGTGTCAGCTTTTCGTGCAGTTTGTAGACCAGACTGACGTTATCCAGCTTGATAGAGACCATCGAAAAAACTCAAATCAGGAAAACAACTTGCCTGCGATATCGGCCAAGCAGCAACAATGCAATCGCCCACATGAATAAGGAAATATAGACCGTTACGGCGAATGCCTGCATCGGAAACGCGCCGTTCGTGATCGGCTCGCGCACGATTTCCAGGAAATAGCTGAATGGATTCCAGTTATAGGCGTATTTTTGTATGCCGCCCTGTCCGCTGTAGATCCAGAAGACAGGCGTAAAAAACATCCCGACTCGCATGATGTTGCCGACGATGAACTGGCTGTCGGGAAAGAATGCGCCGAGGAAGGCGAAGACCGTGATGACGGCTGGAGTGGCGAACAGGATCACGAGTAGCCCTGCAAGCGACCATAGCCATGCGGGGGTAAGTCCCGAGCCGCTCAGGAGCAGAATCACGATGCAACCTGCGATCGCATAGCCAACGCGAATGACGGACTGAACCGTCATCCGCATGACGTACACAAACAGAGGTAGGGTCGTGCCCTCTATGAAGCTCTCCTCACGCTGGAAGAGGGAAACACTCAAGGAGATGATTTCCATCAGGTAGAACCAGACCATCAGGCCGATTGCGACATAGGCGGAATAGCCCGCAGCATCCTTGCCGGCAGGCTGGAACACGAAAACGAACGTGCCGACGAACGCTACGTAGTTGACCAGCAGCCAAAGTGGGCCAAGCGTCGTGCGCCTATGCTGGTCGCCGATGTCCTCATGGGCAAGTGCGATCCAGACCCGATGCAGCCTCATAGCCTTGCTGATATCGTCGAGGGCGCCGTTCAGTGCCAAAATCATTGTTGGTGTCGCAATCCGTTCCTAGTCGCTTCGTATGTCCGATGGCCACATGAGGCGAGGGACATTTCATAGCCATCGCGACGAGCGTATGGCAACTGATTGCGGCTTAGTGAAGCCCAGCAATATCTTGAGACCAACCATTAGCAATGTCTTTTGGACCTGTACAATTGTCCTGAAAGGCCACAGTTCAGCCAATGGCGATTGGTCCGGAACAGCCGCATTCACCTTTGATCACATATTCGTCAAAAACATCTGGCGATACCCCCGACTCCGCGCTATTGCGATAGCTGGGCAAGGGACTTGGGATTTGCAATCTGGAGTGGTGACGGATGATGTTCCATCCGGCGCCTGTCTGGTATTGATATACCCGCGCCTGGAGTTCAGTACTACCCAATGACGTCATACGTACAAGTCGTATCCGGACTTCGGCCGAAGATGCGGCGCGCCATTATAATGATCCAGGACCTGGTCATGGTCCTGGTTGCGGTGGCGCTGAGTCTCGGGCTTTCGCAGTCGAGACTTTCATTCGATGCGCTCTCCTGGCCGGGCCTGGCGTGCTGGGTGAGCATTGTTCTTCTCAGCCATATCTTGTTTCGCTATTGCGGCCTCTATAACACCGTGTGGCGTTTCGCCTCCACGCCGGACTTCTTCAACATTCTGAAGAGCTGCGCGATCCTGACCGTCACGCTTTATGTCGTCTCGCTGGCGGTTCGATCCTTTCAGCCGGTGACCGGCCTCAACGAGCGTCAGTTTATCGTCTTTTTCCTCGTCTCCTTCACCATCATATCGGCGCCCCGGCTTTACTACCGGTTCCTGCGCGATGGCGCGAGCTGGCGAATCCTGAGCCGCAATGCGAGCAATGTGGCGATCAAGCAGGCGCTGTTCGTGGGCAGGCTCGGCGAAGCAGACGTCATAATCCGGTTCACGCGTGCGGCAGAGCCGGCCGAATATTCCATCGCCGGCATCATGGCCATCGAGAACGCCGCGCCGCTGGGCAGGCAGATCCAGGGCGTCCCGGTAGTGGGTGTGCGGCCCCGCCTGGTCGAGGTCCTGGAAGAATATGCAAGAGGCACCAAAAGCCTCGACATGCTGATTTTTGGCAATGGCACCGAACGCGAGATCGAGGAGTATTCGGAGCTGGTCCGTGTCGCCCGCCACAGCGGCATCGCCGTCGTCCAGTTCTCCGGCGTCTCGGAACTCGGGCAGGGCGGGAAGCTGGTTCTCGACGCTGTCGAAATGGAAACCATCCTGCGCCGTTCCACGGTTCCTTCCGATATTGAGCGGATCGGTGGCTTTGTCGGCGGCAAGCGCGTCCTGGTGACCGGCGGCGCCGGCTCGATCGGTCGCATCCTGGTCAAGCGGTCGCTGGAACTTGGCGCCGAGGCGGTTCTGGTCGCGGATATCTCGGAGTTCGGGATTTTCCAGCTCGACCAGCAGGTCGACGAAAAGGATCATGCCCGGCTCAAGAGCCGCATCGTCGATGTCACCGACCGGCGCCAGATCACCCGCGTCGTCAGCGATTTCAAGCCCGACATCATCTTCCACGCCGCCGCGCTCAAACATGTGCCGCTGCTCGAGGAAAACTGGGAATCGGCGATCCAGACCAACATTTTGGGAACCCTCGTCTGCGCCGAGGTTGCCGCCAAATGCGGGGTGCCGCAGTTCCTGCTGATTTCCAGCGACAAGGCGGTCGATCCGACCTCGGTGCTCGGCATGACAAAACGCGCCGCCGAGCAGATCGTCTCTTCACTGCACGAGACGCACGCCATCGAACCCAATGGCCGTCGTTCCGGCACCAAGTTCATCGCCGTGCGGTTCGGCAATGTCTTCGGCTCCAACGGCTCGGTCGCCACCATCTTCCAGGCGCAGATCGAGGCCGGCGGTCCGGTCACCATTACCGATCGCCGCATGACCCGCTACTTCATGACGGTGGCCGAAGCCGTCGACCTCGTCATCATGGCGGCGGCCGACGCGGAGCGGCGCCAGGGCAAGGACGATTACGCCATCTACATGCTCGACATGGGCAAGCCGGTGCCGATCCTCGAAGTCGCCGAAACCATGATCCGCATGGCCGGCAAAAGCCCCTACACCGACATTCCGATCCGTTTCACCGGGATCAGGCCGGGCGAGAAGCTTCACGAGGTGCTGCATGGCGGCAATGAAGAGATTGTCGCACTCGACATTCCCAAGATCTTCGGCCTGCGAACCGATGTCGTGGGATGGCCAAAGGTCCAGGCCGCGCTGACATCGCTGCAGGCGGCCATGCGCGACCAGGACAAGGCCGCAGCACTCGCCGTCATGGCCGGGCTTCATCAGGCCGAACAGCCTCCAGCCGACACGCACCGGGAAACCATTGCGAAAACGGTCGGACAAGCAGGTTAGAGCAATTCCAGGAAAAGTGTGAAGCGGTTTTTCCGTCCGGAATTGCTGACAACAAACAAGCTGTCCTGATCGACCGGGATTGGCTATTGAAACCAATCCGATGGCCGGTCCCAGGCGTTTGCAGATGATTCTGAACCAGTGAGCAGACAAGATCAGCGTGTGGCCGTGCTGCTGGGCACGAAAGATGGCGCGGCCTTCCTTGACGAGCAGCTCGCATCGCTGCTTGCGCAATCGCATCCCCATATTGACCTCTGGATCTCCGACGACGGTTCGACGGACGGCACCGCCGCCATCATCGGCGCCTGGCAGAGCCGCTGGTCCAAGGGGCAGCTAACCCTCGTGAATGGTCCTCGCCAGGGCTTTGCCGCCAACTTCCGCTCTATGATCATCGATCCACGCATCGACGCCGACTTCTACGCCTTCTGCGACCAGGACGACATCTGGGAGCCGGAGAGGCTGGAGAGCGCTATCGCCTGGATGCAGGGCCACGATGCCGGAACGCCGCTGCTGTTTTGCTCGAGGACCGCGACCATATCCGAAACCGGAGCAGCGCAAGGGCATTCGCCGCTGTTCCTGAAGCCGCCCTCGTTTCGCAACGCGCTCGTGCAAAGCATTGCCGGCGGCAACACCATGATGATCAACCGCACGGCGCGAAAGTTGCTGGCAAAGGCATCGGCAAGGACCGAGTTCGTCAGCCATGACTGGTGGACCTATCTGATCGTCACCGCCGCTGGCGGCATAGTTCGCTATGACCCTCGGCCGCTGGTGCGCTACCGCCAGCATGAGGCGAACCTGGTCGGCGCCAACGTGTCGTGGAAGGCGCGGCTGTCGCGGCTGGGGCGCCTGTTCAAGGGCGAGTTCGCCATCTGGACCGATCACAATCTGAGCGGTCTGGCGGACAATCGCGACATCCTCAGCAGGGATGCCGCCGCTTGCCTCGGCCTGTTCATCAGGGCGCGCAAGGGCGGTGTCTTGCGACGCCTGCGTCTTCTCAGAAAAAGCGGCGTCTACCGGCAGACGCTGGCTGGTACGCTTGGGCTCTATTTGGCCTTCATCTGGCGGCGGATCTAGAGCATGCAGGGACGGCCATGAGGGGACCCAAGCGAGTTTTCGACCTCGTCGTGGCGGCGGTTCTCTTGCCGCTGACCTCGCCCGTCATCCTGCTTGCCATGCTGGCGATCAGGCTGTCGTCGCCTGGACCCGCATTATTTTCGCAAACCCGGATCGGACAGAATGGCGTGCTGTTTCGCTGCCGCAAGCTGCGGACGATGGTTGTGGGAACGCCGTCTCTGCCTTCGCATCAGGCGCCGGCAAACTCCATCACTGCCGCAGGCAAAGTGCTGCGAAAATTCAAGATCGACGAGCTGCCACAGCTGTGGAATGTGCTGAAGGGCGAGATGAGCCTGGTCGGGCCGCGTCCATGCCTGCCCACGCAAACGGAATTGATCGAACGCCGCAGGCAATTGGGCGTGCTTGCGGCGGTTCCGGGCATTACCGGGCTTGCGCAGATGAAAGGCATCGATATGTCCGACCCAGAACTCTGCGCCGAAACCGATGCCGAATATCTCAGGATGGCGTCGGTGGGCCTCGACGTCAAAATCCTGCTCGGCACAATCTACCGGGCCTGATGGGCCTTTCGCGCGAGTTCCTCAAGTCGGCCGAGCGTGTCGGTTTCCGGCATCCAGCCTTCCGAGACCAGCGGTGACGGGTCGCAGATCTGTGTCGCCATTAACGCTTCGTACGATGCTCGTCTGCCAAGCAGCGTGGCCAACAACCGGAACGGTCGAGGCGACATGAGGCAAGGGCGGGCCGGAATGTCGAACCCGTGGCGGAATGCGATGATGACTTCGGACATCGCGACCGGAGAAGCATCGCCCAGGACATAGGTCGGGCGCGGCTGCTTGGGACGGGTCAAAAGATGCACCACGGCGCCGGCTAATGCGTCACGGGACATCAGCGAACGAACTGCCGTTAGAAGGCCAGCGGGCACTGGCAGTGTAGTGCCTGCGAGCCGCATCATCCCACGCAGGTTTCCCCTCATGCCTTCGCCATAGACCGGCGGCAGCCGCAGCGCCGTCGCATCGGCGGGCCTTGATGCATAGGCTTCCAGCATCCTGATCTCGCCTTCGCGCTTGGAGCGTCCGTAGGCGCATTGCGGGGCAGGGGGGGGCGCCTCGTCGATGGTGCCGCTGAAAGTAGGACCGGCCACCGCCCGGATCGATGAGAGATAGATGAAACGCCCGCTTGCCCGCCGGGCCGCGGCGTGCGCCAACTGGGCGGTCAGTGTCGCGTTGGCGGCCATAAAATCGGCCTCGCTTGCCTTGCGGTCATTGTTGAGCGCCGCACAGTGGACGACATGGGTGATGTCTAGCATCAGCGCCTGGAATGCCTGGGCCGGCGCGTCGAATTCCGGCAACAGGACCGCATCGCTCGCGGGATCGAGCTGTTCCGGGTGACGCGAGGCCATGCGCACCTCGAACCCGGCTTCGCCAAGCTGGTTGACGACCTGCCTGCCGATGAAACCCGTCGCGCCTGTGACCAGCACTTTCATGGCTGGCTTGCCTGTGGCGTCCGCTGTTCCGGCAGCGCCTGTTGCCGGCCCGAAGCAAGGTAGGTCCCGGACACCAGGAACACCATCAATGTCGAATCAAGGATATCATGGCCGACCAGGATGCCGGTCAAGCCCCCGATGAGATAGGTGACCACGGTAACGACAATCATCGTGGCGCCGAACCGCTCGATCGCGTCGGTGCTGTTGCGCAGCACAATGGCGGCGTTTCTCGCGGCAACGACGAACACAGCCGCCAGCGTAATGGCGCCAAGCAACCCGGCCTCCACCAATGCGGTCAGGAAGCCATTGTGGAAATGGCTGAAGCCCGTAGACGGCATGTTGAACTGGTCGTGGAAGCCTTGCTTTATCAGGTCACGGCTCGCAGCAATGCCGTGACCGAAAAGCGGCATGTCGTGGAAGGCGTTAAGGCCGATCTGCCAAAGTGCTGCGCGCAAGCCGAGCGCCGTGGTGTGGTCGCCTTTCGTGGCCAGCGCATCCCAGTCGCTGAACAGGAAAGCCGCGCGCTCGGAAATGATGGGGAAACCGACGACAGCGATGACGATGCCGGTCGTGCCCGCAATCAGCAAGAGGCGAATGGCGTTTCTGTTGTTGAGCTTGCGACGGTTGATCAGCAGGACGGCGATGCCGGCCACCAGCATCGCCAGCCAGATGATCCGTGACCCCGAAAGGAGGATGGCGACCGCACCGGCCAGTGTCGTGCAGGCCAGCAGGACCCTGTTCTTTTCCATGCCCGACAGGACGCCCGCCAGGCACATCATCATGCTGAGACAGGCGACGGTCGCGAACACGATCGCATTGCCGGCGCCGCCTTCGGCCCGTATGCCAAGCCAGTAATATTGCACGGTTCCCAGCAGCAGGGCGCCAAAACAGGCTGCAGCACTCGCCAGCACGACGATGCGCGCCAGCGTGGTTTTCTCGGTAATGCTCCAGGTCGCGTATGAGACGGGGAAAAACAGGAAGGTGATCAGCCCCGCCAGATGCGGCGCATCCCTGGCGATCGAATTGTTGACGATGGAAGCGAGCACGGAGGCTGCGCAATAGGCATAGATCGCCACCGTCATCGCGACCATCGGCCGGTCGATGTTGAAACGCCGTCTTTTCAGCGCAAGCAGAAACACCGACCACAGGCCGCCGCCATTGAACACAAAGCTGACCGCCGACCCCAGCACAGGCGGGCAAAGGAAGCAGAGAATGGAGAAGGTGATGTTGATCCGAGACGGCGAGAGGTGCTGCTTGATAGTGGAAATCGGGGTCAATGCTCTGGTTCACAATGCGCTGGGGTCGCTTGGCGACGGACGGTGTTTTGGCGGCGGCTTTTGCGGCATCCCGCCCCGCGCGGGTTCAGGAGCCGGTATAGCGGCTGGGTCCGGTTTTCGATAGTGCGGCGAGAATCTTGCAGCGATCGAGATCGGTGGCGTGGCCGCATCGCATAGCGGAAGCATCCACCGGCCCGACCGTTTTCCCAGGGTTCCGGCAATATTTTTCCCGACCTTTGAAGGCAATCAATTTGCCGGGCAGGAATTTCCGGATTCCGGGCATTTCCTGGAAAATTCGTTCCCAAACGGCTTGGCCGCCGGCCTTTCCAGCGTTGTTATATCAGGTGGCGATCTGCTAGAACGCCGGCACGAACCGATAGTGTCCAGCGGTGAAGCTTGAACCGGGCGGCTGAAAAAGACGCCCGATCCATCTGATGCAAGGTCTGGATGGCACGAGAGAACGCTCACAGTCCATGAACATCGCGCTTACGCATTTGCAGCGGCTCGAGGCCGAATCCATCCACATCTTCCGTGAGGTTGCCGCCTCCTTTTCCAAGCCGGTGATGCTCTATTCCGTCGGCAAGGATTCCTCCGTGCTGATGCATCTGGCGATGAAGGCCTTTTATCCGGCCAAGCCGCCTTTTCCGTTCCTGCATGTCGACACCACCTGGAAGTTCCGCGAGATGATCGCCTTTCGCGATCAGATGGCGCAGAAGCACGGCTTTGACCTGCTGGTCCATGTCAATGAAGACGGCGTGCGCGACGGCATCAACCCCTTCGACCACGGCTCGAACACCCACACCCATGTGATGAAGACCGTAGCGCTGCGCCAGGCGCTCGACAAATACGGTTTCGACGCCGCCTTCGGCGGAGCGCGGCGCGATGAGGAGAAGTCGCGCGCCAAGGAGCGCATCTTTTCCTTCCGCAACGCCCAGCATGTCTGGGACCCGAAGAACCAGCGGCCGGAAATGTGGAAGATCTTCAACACCCGCATCGCGCCGGGTGAATCGATCCGCGTCTTTCCGCTGTCGAACTGGACCGAGCTCGACATCTGGCAGTACATTCTGCAGGAGAACATTCCGATCGTGCCGCTCTATTTCGCCAAGGAGCGCGCGGTGGTCGAACGCGACGGCATGCTGATCATGAAGGATGACGATCGCATGCAATTGCGTCCCGGCGAGACGGTGGAGAACCGCCTGGTGCGCTTCCGCACCCTCGGCTGTTATCCGCTGACCGGCGCTATTGAATCCGACGCCGACACGCTGGAAGCCATTGTCGGCGAGATGCTGACGGCGCGCACTTCCGAGCGCCAGGGCCGCCTCATCGACCGCGATGAAGCCGGCTCGATGGAAAAGAAGAAGCGCGAGGGGTATTTCTGAGCATGCGCCACATCCTGGCCAAGAGCCTCGCCCCCAACGACGGCATCCGCGAATACATGGCGGCGCAGGAGAAGAAGTCGCTGCTGCGCTTCCTCACCTGCGGCTCGGTCGACGACGGCAAATCGACGCTGATCGGCCGCCTTCTGTCCGACACCAAGCAGATCTTCGAGGACCAGCTCGCAGCACTCGAGCGCGATTCCCGCAAGCACGGCACCACTGGCGACGACATCGACTTTGCGTTGCTGGTCGACGGCCTCGAGGCCGAGCGCGAGCAAGGCATCACCATCGACGTCGCTTATCGCTTCTTCGCCACGCCCAAGCGCAAGTTCATCGTCGCAGACACGCCTGGCCATGAACAGTACACCCGCAACATGGCGACCGGCGCCTCGACCGCCGATCTGGCCATCGTGCTCATCGATGCGCGCCAGGGCGTGCTGCGCCAGACCAGGCGCCACTCGATCATCGCCTCGCTGCTCGGCATCCGCCACATTGTGCTTGCCGTCAACAAGATCGATCTCGTCGATTTCGACCAGGCGGTGTTCGACCGCATCGTCGAGGACTATCGCCAGTTCTCGCATGAGCTCGGCTTCCAGACGATCGTGCCGATCCCGATGTCGGCTCGCTACGGCGACAATGTCACCAGCCGTTCCGACAAGACGGCGTGGTATTCCGGCCCTTCGCTGATCGAGCATCTCGAAACCGTGTCGGTCGACGAGGCGGCGGTCGAATTGCCGTTCCGGTTTCCGGTGCAGTATGTCAACCGGCCCAATCTCGACTTCCGCGGCTTTGCCGGCACCATCGCGTCCGGCCAGGTCGCCCAGGGCGACGAGGTCGTCGTCGCCAAATCCGGCAAGGCCTCGCGGGTCAAGCGCATCGTCGCCCATGGTGGCGATCTCGCCCAGGCCGTCGCCGGCCAGACCATCACCCTTGTGCTCGACGACGAGGTCGAAGTCTCGCGCGGCAACATGCTGGTGTCGCCAGCGGCGCGGCCGCAGGTTGCCGATCAGTTCGCCGCCAACATCGTCTGGTTCGACGAGGCAGCACTGCTGCCGGGCCGCTCCTACATACTGCGCACCGAGACCGACCAGACCAGCGCAACCGTCACCGACCTGAAATACCGCGTCAACGTCAACGACTTCGCCCGTGAGGCGGCAAAGTCGCTCGACATGAATGAAGTCGGCATCTGCAACATCTCGACCCGCGCGCCGATCGCCTTCGACACCTTCGCCGACAACCGCACCACCGGCGCCTTCATCCTGATCGACCGCATCACCAACGCCACGGTCGGCGCAGGCATGATCCTGCATACGCTGCGCCGCGCCGAAAACATCCATTGGCAGTCGCTCGATGTCGGCAAGCGCGGTCGCTCCGACCTGAAGGGCCAGCGCCCCGCCGTGTTCTGGTTCACTGGGCTTTCTGGTTCAGGCAAGTCGACCATCGCCAACCTGCTCGAGAAGAAGCTGTTCGCCTCGGGGCGCCACACCTACATTCTCGACGGCGACAATGTCCGCCACGGCCTTAACCGCGATCTCGGCTTCACCGATGCCGACCGCGTCGAAAACATCCGCCGCGTCGCCGAAGTGGCCAAGCTGATGGCCGACGCCGGGCTGATCGTCATCGTCTCCTTCATCTCGCCCTTCGCCGCCGAACGGCGTGTGGCGCGCGAATTGATGGCCGACGGCGAATTCGTCGAGGTGTTTGTCGATACGCCGTTCGAGGAATGCGCAAGGCGCGATCCGAAAGGCCTTTACGCGCGGGCGCTGAATGGCGAGATCAAGAACTTCACCGGCGTCGATTCACCGTATGAAGCCCCGGAAAAACCGGAAATCCATCTTAAGACACTCGGCAAGACGGCCGAGGAGATGGTAGAGGCTCTGGAACACTGGCTGAACGAGCGCGACATTGCTGAAGACCAATACGAAGCCGGCGGCGGCATCTGACGACGAGGTGATGATCGACGTGTTCGAGCGCCTGGCGCTCGAAGCCGGGCGCGAGGTGATGCGGGTCTTCAAGGCCGGCTGCTCGGTCGACAGCAAGTCCGACTCCTCGCCGGTGACGGAAGCCGACCGCGAGAGCGAGACGATCATCCTTGCCGGCCTGCGTGCGGCTTATCCCGACATTCCCTGCGTGGCCGAGGAAGAGGTGGCCGCCGGTATCGTGCCGCCCGATCTGGATGGCGCCTTTTTCCTGATCGATCCGCTCGACGGCACCAAGGAATTCGTCAACCGCAGGACCGATTTCACCGTCAACATCGCGCTTGTCCGGCATGGCGTGCCGGAGATCGGCGTCGTCTTCGCGCCGTGTAGCGGGCGATTCTTTTCGGGACGGCCGGGCAGCGCGGAATCCATCGAGGTCGATGGCGACTACCGGATCGTTGGCCGGCGACGGATTTCGGTCAGGACGGCGGTGACGCCGCTCGCCGTCGTGGCCAGTCGTTCGCACAACACGCCGGAGACCGAAGCCTTTATCAGGGACCTCGGCGCCGCCGAGATCGTCTCGGTCGGCTCATCGCTGAAATTCTGCCTGCTCGCCGCAGCCGAAGCCGACATCTATCCGCGCTTCGGCCGCACTATGGAATGGGATACGGCTGCAGGCGATGCGGTGCTGCGCGCCGCCGGCGGCATGACGCGCACGCTCGACGGCGAGCCGCTCACCTATGGCAAGCGCAGGCAGAGTGACGACGAGGATTTCGCCAACCCGCATTTTATTGCGAGTGGGAAGGCGGCGGAGGCGGCGTAAGAATTACGCTGCTGCTACATGCGCCGAGTTCGAGCCGATATAGTTGCGGATCATCTCGATGATGCGGTCCTGGTCGGCTTCGCTGAGATAGGGGTGCATCGGCAGGCACAGGATCCGCTTCGGCAGTTCCTCCGATACGGTAAGGCCGGTCGGCGTGCGCGGATAGTCGCGATAGGCGACCTGCTCGTGCAGCGGCTTCACATAATAGATCACCGAAGGGATGCCTTTTTCGCCGAGATGCGCCCTCAAGCCGTCGCGCTTCGGCGTCTCGATGGCGTATTGCGCCCAGGCCGAGCGGCCACCACCCAGATTGCGTGACGCCTTGACGATGTCGCCGAGACCTTCGGCATAGCGCTTGGCCACCACCTGGCGGGCGACCATCTCGTCTTCGAGGATGGCGAGCTTCTCGATCAGGATCGCCGCCTGGATCGTGTCGAGGCGTGAATTGATACCAACGCGAACATTGTCGTATTGCGTTTCGCCCTTGCCGTGGAAGGCAAACGAACGCAGTTGGTCGGCCAGCGCGTCGTCATTGGTGAACATCGCGCCGCCATCGCCGTAGCAGCCGAGCGGCTTTGCCGGATAGAAGCTGGTCGAGCCGACATGGCCGAAGGCGCCGCACATCTTGCCGTCGGCCGAGCCGCCCATCGACTGCGCCGCATCCTCGATCACCAGCAGGCCTTCGCGCTTGGCGATTGCCATGATCGCCTCGTAGTCGGCGGCAAGTCCGAATAGGTCGACCGGAATGATCGCCTTCGGCTTCAGCCTTCCTTCCTTCTTGATCATCGCGATCGCCGCCTCGAGGCTGGCGATGTCGATATTGTAGGTCTCGGCGTCGACATCGACGAAGACCGGTTCGGCCTTGGCCAACGCCACCACTTCCGCCGTTGCCGCGAAGGTGAAGCTCGGCACGAACACGGCGTCGCCGGGGCCGATGCCGGCTGCAAACAGCGGCAAAAGCAGCGCGTCGGTGCCGTTGGCGCAGGCCACGACATGCTTGGTGCCGATATAGGCCGCGAGCTTGTTTTCGAATTCGGTGACCTGCGGCCCGAGGATATAGCGGCCTTCCTCGACGACATTGTCGATCGCGGCCTTTAGCCGGTCGCGGATACGTTCGCGCTGTGCGCCAAGATCGATGAACTGCATGTCGGCCTCAAAACGGTAATGCGCGCGGGTTCCAGGGACAACGACACGCGCAGAAACAACAACTTAACCCGGCCCGCTGGTACCAGAGTTGGGCCGGTCGAGAAAGCCAGCCCGGCCAGGCGGCCGGTGGCCGAGGTGTCGCAGTCTGTTACCTCAGGTTTTTGCCGCACTGCAGCAAGATGCCGGAAATCCGGGCTTTCCAGGACGTGTCGCGGCTAATTTATCGCGTCTTTCCGGCCCGCGGAAACATAAAGTGATCGTGCTGTCGCAGTAGCGTGGGCCTGATGGCTGGTGGATCAGGCGATTTCATGCCGCCAGGGCGGGTTGGCGCCGGCCCGCGACACCGTCACCGCCGCCGCCTTGGCGCCCAGCGCCAACGCCTGGTGAATGGCGTCCTCGGAAAGGCCGCCGATGTCAGCCTTGGTGAGCAGACCCTGCTCGTGCAGCGAGGCCAGAATGCCGGCATTGAAAGTGTCGCCGGCGCCGACCGTGTCGACGACCTCGACCCTCTGTGGCATCACCGTGACCTTATGGTCGCGGCTGTAGCCGACAGCGCCTTCGCTGCCATGGGTGACGACGATCAGCTTCGGGCCGCGGTCCAGCCAGTTGCGAATGACGTCCTCATGCGAGCCGGCCTCGCCGAACCAGAGCAAATCCTCGTCCGACAGCTTCACAATGTCGGCCATCGCCATCATCGAGCGGATGCGACGCAGATGCCTGGCCTTGTCGGGGATGAAGTTCGGCCGGATGTTGGGGTCGAGCATCATGACGCGGCGCTGGTGCTCGCGCTTCATGAATTCCTCATAGGCAGCACCCGCCGGGTCCGAGATCAGGCTGATGGCGCCAAACAGCATCGCTTCGATCTCTGCGCCGAGTTCCGGCAGGTCTTCGATGGTCAACATCCGCCCGGCGGTGTTCTCGTCATAGAAGGTGTAGGTCGCCTGGCCGTTGGTGAGCCGCACGAAGGCCAGCGTGGTAGGGCGAGGGGAGGTGTGCGCATAGGTGGAGCTGACTTTGCTTGCCCCCAGCGCCTCGCGGAACTGGCCGCCGAACAGATCGGACGACAGGCCGGAAAAGAAGCCCGCCGGCGCGCCAAGGCGGCCAAGCGCGATCGCCGTGTTGAAGACCGCGCCGCCGACATAGGGCGCAAAGGCCGGCTCGCCCTGCGTGGTGGTGCGCGGCAGCATGTCGATCAGGGCTTCGCCGCAGCAGAGGATCATGGTTTCTTGTTCTCCGGCGGATGGATCACGCCTTTGCGGATGATGATGTTGGCATAGAGCCTGGGTTCACTGGTAGCGACTATGGCGTGCGCCGACCGGACGCGTGCATAGAAGTCGGCACCGGCCAGCGCAACCACTTTGCGTCCTGGTGCGCGCCGGGCGCAGAGTGCCTCGATCTCGTGGTGGACCGGATCGGCAAGTGAGGGATCGCCTCGGACCGACGCGCGAAACAGCGCTTCCGGCACGAAGTCGTCCACCGGCAGCACGCTCAATATGGCGTCGAGCACCGGTATCAGATGATGACCGTCGGCTCGCACCAGCCGGTTTGCCTGTTCTTCCGCCGGGTAGTTGCCGTCGACAAGCGCGATCTCGTCGCCATGGCCCATGGCCCGCAAGGTCGCCAGAAGCTCCGGACCGAGCAGCGACGGAATACCGATCAGCATTCAGGTGCTCCTGGAAATCGTGGTCGAACCGATGAGGAAGCGTTCGGACAGCGGCAGGCTGGCGCCGCCCAGCGCGCGGGCGTGGATGCCGACGGTGCCTTCGCGCACAACCGGCAGCTTCAGGCCTTCGCCGTCGATCGTGCCGATGGCCGCTTTGATCGCATCGACGAGGCGCCGCCGGACAGCGAGCGGCATCCAGCCATCGATCACCGCGGCCTCGAAATCGATCACCGAGGACGCCGATACGATTGCATAGGCAAGCGCCCGTGAGGCGCTGGCAATCCAGTCGTCCAGCTCGGCGCCGATGTCGCCCCATTCCTGCGGTGACGTCCAGAGATAGGAGCCGTCTATACCGCGGTCGCTGAGCGCCTTTTCCAGCATGGCGATCGAGGCAACGTCGATGAGCTGTGTCGGCTTGCCGTCCGGCCCGGGCACCGGCATCGAGCCCAGCGCCCCTGCATTGCCTGTTGGCCCACCAAAAAGCCGGCCGTTGAGCACGATGCCGCCGCCGGCAAAGGCGCCGATGTAGAAATAGACGAAGTCGCGCGCGCCGCCGGTCTGGCCGAACACCAGTTCGGCGCCGCAGGCCGACGTCGCGTCGTTCTGCAGATAGACCGGGAATTCGCATTGCGACTGGATGTCGGTGCGGATGTCGCGATGGCGCCACTCGTCCATGATGTCGCGCGGCGCACCGGCGGTGTCGACCCAGTTCCAAAGTTCGAACGGCATGGCTATGCCGAGCCCGGCAATGCGCCTGTCCTGGGCCGGTGTCAGTTCGGCGCGCATCGTCTTCATGCCCGATGTGACGAACTCCACCGTCTCGCGCGGCGCCGGATAGCGGTAGGAGTGCTGCAGCATGGAACGCACATGCCCAAGGAAATCGATCAGCACCAGCTCGGCGCTGCGGCGGCCGATTTTCAGGCCGATGAAGAATGCGCCTTCAGGGTTCAGCGCCATCGGAATGGAAGGCTGGCCGATCTTGCCGCGCAACGGCGCCTGGCGCACCAGCAGGCTGTCTTCCTCGAGTTCGCGCATGATGACCGAGACGGTCTGGGCGGAAAGCCCGGTCATGCGCGCAATGTCCGATTTGGCCAGGCTGCCATGCTGGCGCACCAGCGACAGCACCAGCCGCTCATTGTGGTCGCGCATGCCGCTCTGGTTGGTGCCACGGTGGAGACGGCTGGCGGCCGCCTCGGGCGAACCGTGCCTCGCAATGCCGGTCTCCACCCTTGTTCCTTCCCTTGGTTTATTCTTACTGCTTTTGCGGCAGAATGAGTGAACCGTGCAATGCTGTCAATAATAAATAAGAGTGATTTAATTATTGACAGGCGCCTCCCGCTGGTGTCATTTGAGGACGCGTCCACACTGGGAGAACTTCAGTGGATGCGCTCGAGATGCCGGTTGGCGGCATCCGCATGGTTCCATGGGAGGAAGATCGTGACCAAAGCATTATTGAAGTCCACCGTGTTCGCCGCGGCGGGCCTCGGCCTGATGGCGTTTGCTTCGACAGCATCGGCCGCCGGCGTCGGCGCCTGCCTGATCACCAAGACCGACACCAACCCTTTCTTCGTCAAGATGAAGGAGGGCGCGACCGCCAAGTCCAAGGAGCTTGGCGTCGACCTCAAGACCTATGCCGGCAAGATCGACGGCGACAGCGAAAGCCAGGTGGCGGCGATCGAAAGCTGTATCGCCGACGGCGCCAAGGGTATCCTGATCACCGCGTCCGACACCAAGGGCATTGTGCCGACGGTGAAGAAGGCGCGTGACGCCGGCCTGCTGGTGATTGCGCTCGATACCCCGCTTGACCCGATCGATGCCGCCGACGCGACCTTCGCGACGGACAATCTGGAAGCCGGCAAGCTGATCGGCGCCTGGGCCGCCGCAACCCTCGGCGACAAGGCCAAGGATGCCAAGATCGGCTTCCTAGACCTGACGCCGTCGCAGCCGACCGTGGACGTGCTGCGCGACCAGGGTTTCATGATGGGCTTCGGCATCGACGTGAAGGACCCCAACAAGATCGGCGATGAGGACGATGCGCGCATCGTCGGCCACGACGTGACGAACGGCAACGAAGAGGGTGGCCGCAAGGCGATGGAAAACCTTCTGCAGAAGGACAACACCATCACCGTCATCCACACCATCAACGAGCCTGCCGCCGTCGGTGCCTACCAGGCGCTCAAGGCTGTCGGTCTCGAAAGCCAGGTGCTGATCGTCTCGGTCGATGGCGGCTGCCCAGGTGTCAAGTCGGTGACCGAAGGCGTCATCGGCGCCACCTCGCAGCAATATCCGCTGCAGATGGCGGCACTCGGCATCGAGGCGATCGCCGCCTTCGCCAAGGACGGCACCAAGCCCAAGCCGACCGAAGGCAAGAATTTCTTCGACACCGGCGTCAATCTCGTCACCGACAAGCCGGCCAATGGCGTGAAGTCGATCGACACCAAGGAAGGCCTCGCCAAGTGCTGGGGCTGATGGCTGGCTGACAGCCGGCAACAAGCTGACGGCCGGGGCTTGATCCCCGGCCGCTTCGGGTGGACGATGCGCCACTGTAAACGCGAATAATCCCGGCACCAGACCGGACAGGCGCGAGCGGGTGTCGGCATGGAGCCGAGGCCCAGGGGAGGAAACATGGTTCAGGCTCAGGAATTCGAAAAAGTTCTCTCGAGCAGCGACACAAGCGTTGCGGCTTTTGACGAGCACAAATCGGCCGTCAAGCGCATCCAGCATTTCCTGCACTCGACACCGGCGGCGGTGCCGCTGATTGTGCTGGTCCTGTCGATCGTCATTTTCGGCATCGCCATCGGCGGGCGTTTCTTTTCATCCTATACTCTCACGTTGATCCTGCAGCAGATCGCCATCGTCGGCATCCTCGGTGCCGCGCAGACGCTGGTCATCCTGACCGCAGGCATTGATCTGTCGATCGGCGTGATCATGGTGATTTCGGCCGTGATCATGGGCAATTGCGCGGTCAGCTACGGTATGCCGGCCGTGCTCGCAGTGCCCATCGGACTTGCCGCCGGCGCGGCCTGCGGCCTGCTCAACGGCTTGCTGGTCGCCTACATGAAGCTGCCGCCGTTCATCGTCACGCTCGGCACCTGGAACATCGTCATGGCGACGAACTTCATTTATTCGGCCAACGAGACGATCCGCGACACCGACGTCGACACCCAGGCGCCGCTGCTGCATCTCTTTGCCCTGAGCTTCAAGGTCGGCACGGCGGTGTTGACACTCGGCGTCATCGCCACGGTCGTGCTTGTTATGGTCCTTTGGTACGTGCTCAACCACACCGCATGGGGCCGCCATGTCTACGCTGTTGGCGATGATCAGGAGGCGGCGAAGCTCTCTGGCATCCAGACCAAGAAGGTCTTGGTGACGGTCTACACCCTTGCCGGGTTGATCGCCGCTTTCGCTGCCTGGGTCTCCATCGGTCGCAACGGCTCCATCTCGCCGTCAGCCGCCGTTACCGACTACAATCTGCAGGCGATCACCGCGACGGTGATTGGCGGTATTTCACTGTTCGGCGGACGCGGCTCAATTCTGGGCACGCTGTTCGGCGCGATGATCGTCGGTGTCGTTTCGATGGGCCTCAACATGCTGGGCGCCGATCCGCAATGGAAGGTGCTGCTGACCGGTGTGCTGATCATCGGCGCCGTGGCGATCGACCAATGGATCAGAAAGGTTTCGGCATAATCATGACCCAGGAACCCATCCTCACCGCGCGCGGCCTGATCAAGCGCTATGGCCGCGTGACCGCCCTCGACAACGCCGATTTCGACCTCTATCCGGGTGAAATCCTCGCCGTCATCGGCGACAACGGCGCCGGCAAATCGTCGCTCATCAAGGCGATTTCGGGCGCGGCAGTGCCCGACGAAGGGGAAATCCGGCTTGAAGGCAAACCCGTTGCCTTCAAGTCGCCGATGGAGGCCCGGGAAGCCGGCATCGAAACCGTCTACCAGAATCTGGCGCTGTCGCCGGCGCTCTCGATCGCCGACAACATGTTCCTCGGCCGCGAAATCCGCAAACCCGGCTTCCTCGGCCAATGGCTGCGCATGCTCGACCGTCCGGCGATGGAAAAGCGCGCCCGCGACAAACTGACCGAACTCGGCCTGATGACCATCCAGAACATCAGCCAGGCGGTAGAAACGCTCTCGGGCGGCCAGCGCCAGGGCGTGGCTGTGGCGCGCGCCGCTGCCTTCGGCAGTCGCGTGGTGATCATGGACGAGCCGACGGCCGCGCTTGGCGTCAAGGAAAGCCGCCGCGTGCTGGAACTGATCCTCGACGTCAAGAAGCGCGGCCTGCCGATCGTGCTGATCTCGCACAACATGCCGCATGTCTTCGAGGTCGCGGACCGCATCCACATCCATCGGCTCGGCCGGCGCCTCTGCGTCGTCGATCCGAAGCAGATTTCGATGTCGGATGCGGTGGCGCTGATGACCGGGGCCAAGAAGCCGCCGGAGGATGCGCTGGCGGCCTGACCGGCCCTACGGGTAAATTGCCGCAGGGGAAGCATGCGGCATCTCAGCCTAAATCGATTGAATATATGCTGCAATGCACTAGGATAGGCTGGGACTTGCGGTGAAAGCCGGTATGATCGCAGCACGATCACGAGAGGCAGTATGACGCGAACAATGACAGCCAAAGCCCCTGATCTCGAAATCCCCGATCCCAAGACGCTCGCCGACGAAGTGCTGTCAGCCCTCAAATACAGGGTCGGCAAGGGCACCAACGTCGCCACGCAATATGATTGGCTGACGGCCTCGATCAAGGTCGTGCGCGACCGCATCGTCGATCACTGGATGCAGGCGACGCAGGAGGCCTACGCCCAGCAGGAAAAGCGCGTCTATTACCTGTCGCTGGAATTCCTCATCGGCCGGCTGATGCGCGATGCCTTCTCCAATCTCGGCCTGATGGACAATATGCGCGAGGCGCTGAAGTCGCTGGGCGTCGACCTCGACCTCATCGCCGGGCTCGAGCCGGATGCAGCGCTCGGCAATGGCGGTCTCGGCCGGCTTGCCGCCTGCTTCATGGAAAGCATGGCAACCGTCGACATTCCCGCCCATGGCTACGGCATCCGCTACGCCAATGGCATGTTCCGCCAGGAGATCCATGACGGCTGGCAGGTCGAACTGCCCGAGACCTGGCTCGACCACGGCAACCCTTGGGAGTTCGAACGCCGCGAGCGTGCCTTCGAGGTCGGCTTCGGCGGTTCGGTGGAATCGATCACCTCCAAGGACGGCCGGCTCGAACGCCACGTCTGGAAGCCGACAGAGCATGTCCAGGCCGTCGCCTACGACACGCCGGTGGTCGGCTGGCGGGCCAACCGCGTCAACACGCTGCGGCTGTGGTCCGGCATGCCGATCGATCCGATCCTGCTCGACAAGTTCAACGCCGGCGACCACATCGGCGCGCTTGCCGAAAGCAACAAGGCCGATGCGCTGTCGCGCGTGCTTTACCCCGCCGATTCCCACAAGGCCGGGCAGGAACTGCGGCTGCGCCAGGAATACTTCTTCTCCACCGCCTCGCTGCAGGACATCGTCCAGCGCCATCTGAGCCAGTATGGCGATCTCGTCTCGCTGCCCGACAAGGCCGCGATCCATCTCAACGACACCCATCCGGCGATTGCCGTGCCGGAGCTGATGCGCTTGCTGATGGATGTCCACGGCATGGATTTCGACCAGGCCTGGGACATCACCAAGCGCACCTTCGGTTACACCAACCACACGCTGCTGCCCGAGGCGCTGGAAAGCTGGCCGGTTCCGCTGTTCGAGCGGCTTTTGCCGCGCCACATGCAGATCGTCTACGCCATCAATGCACAGGTGCTGCTGGAGGCCCGTGCCACCAACCAGTTCTCCAACGAGCAGATCAGCCGCATCTCGCTGATCCAGGAAGCCGGCGACCGCCGCGTGCGCATGGGCAACCTGGCCTTTGTCGGCTCGCACTCGATCAACGGCGTGTCGGCGCTGCATACAGAGCTGATGAAGGAGACGGTGTTTGCCGATCTCCACAAGCTCTATCCCGATCGCATCAACAACAAGACCAACGGCATTACGCCGCGGCGCTGGCTGATCCAGTGCAATCCAGGTCTCACCGCGCTCACCCGTGAAGCGATCGGTGACCGCTTCCTCGACGATATCGACGCCATCAAGGGGCTCGATGCCTTTGCCGGCGACGCCGCCTTCCGTGACAAGTTTGCTGCGGTCAAGCGCTCCAACAAGGTCAAGCTTGCCAATCTCGTCGCCGACCGGCTTGGCATCAAGGTCGATCCGTCTGCGCTGTTCGACATCCAGGTCAAGCGCATCCACGAATACAAGCGCCAACTGCTCAACATCCTGGAAGCCATCGCCCTTTACGACCAGATCCGCTCGCATCCCGAGCTGGACTGGATGCCGCGCGTCAAATTCTTCGGCGGCAAGGCGGCGCCCAGCTACCACAATGCCAAGCTGATCATCAAACTTGCCAACGACGTCGCCAAGGTCATCAATAGCGACCCGTCGGTGCGCGGCCTGCTGAAGGTGGTGTTCGTACCGAACTACAATGTCAGCCTGGCCGAAGTGATGATGCCGGCCGCCGACCTGTCGGAGCAGATATCGACCGCCGGCATGGAAGCCTCGGGCACCGGCAACATGAAGTTCGCCCTGAATGGCGCCTTGACCATCGGCACGCTCGACGGCGCCAATGTCGAGATCAAGGAGTGCGTCGGCGACGACAACATCTTCATCTTCGGGTTGACCACGGCCGAAGTCGCCGAGCGGCGCGCCAATGGCTACAACCCGCGCGCCGTCATCGAAGGATCGCCGGAACTGGCGCAGGCTGTCGCTGCCGTCTCGTCGGGCGTTTTCTCGCCCGATCAGCCGGATCGCTACCGCGAACTGGTCGACGGTCTCTACAACACCGATTGGTTCATGGTGGCGGCGGATTTCGACGCCTACGCCGCTGCCCAGCGCGATGTCGACGCCGTCTGGCGCAACAGTCCCGACTGGTACGCACGTGCAATCCGCAACGTCGCCCGCGTCGGTTGGTTCTCTTCCGATCGCACAATCCGCCAATATGCGAAAGAAATCTGGAACGTGCCCGCCTGATATGATTGCATGAGGCCCACGAACAATGTGGCCTCGTGCATGTCGCCCAAAAGTGCATAGCGGTTTTGGGCCAACGACATGCACAAAACAAAATAGCACCCTGGGAGGGACGCTACCTGATGAGGAAACCGCGCGTGACCGCTGCGACAAGCGGGCCGGACGGGCTGGCGCCAGCCGGCGATGTCGCGGCGATTGTTGCCGGCACGCACGGCGATCCCTTCGCGGTTCTGGGTGTGCATGAAGCCGGCAAGGGCTTCGTTGCCCGCTGCTTCGTGCCCAATGCCGAGTTTGTCACCGCCTATACGCTGACCGGCAAGGAAGTCGGCGAACTCTCACGCCGCGACGATGCCGGTTTCTTCGAGGGCAAGGTTTCGATCCGCAAACGCCAGCCGCTGCGCTATCACGCCAAAAATGCCGGCGGCGACTGGTGGCTGACCGATCCCTATTCCTTCGGCCCGGTGCTCGGCCCGATGGACGACTATTACATCGCCCAGGGGTCGCATCTCCGGCTGTTCGACAAGCTCGGCGCCCATCTCATCGACCATGAGGGCGCGTCGGGCGTGCATTTTGCCGTCTGGGCGCCCAATGCGCGGCGTGTCTCGGTGGTCGGCGACTTCAACGAATGGGACGGCCGCCGCCATACGATGCGCGACCGCCGCGACACCGGCATCTGGGAACTGTTCATTCCCGATATCGGCGCTGGCCGGCCCTACAAATACGAGATCATTGCCCCTGATGGCGTGCGCCTGCCGCTCAAGGCCGATCCGTTCGCCTTCAAATCCGAGCTTCGCCCGGCCACCGCTTCGGTGACGGCGGTGCCGCCGGCGCATGAATGGGGTGACGAAGCGCACCGCAGCTACTGGCGCAAGGCCGATCTGCGGCGAGAAGCCATATCGATCTACGAGGTCCATGCCGGTTCGTGGCAGCAACACGATGACGGCAGCTTCCTGTCATGGGACGAACTCGCCGACCAGCTGATCCCCTATGCTGTCGAAACCGGCTTCACCCACATCGAATTCCTGCCGATCTCCGAACATCCCTATGACCCGTCATGGGGTTATCAGACAACCGGACTCTATGCCCCGTCCGCGCGCTTCGGCGATCCTGACGGTTTTGCCCGTTTCGTCGACGGTGCGCACCGCGCCGGCGTCGGCGTCATCCTCGACTGGGTGCCGGCGCATTTCCCGGTCGACGCGCATGGCCTGGCCAATTTCGACGGCACCGCACTTTATGAGCATGCCGATCCGCGCAAGGGTTTTCATCCCGACTGGAACACCGCAATCTACAATTTCGGCCGCCGCGAGGTGGTGTCGTTCCTCGTCAACAATGCGCTGTTCTGGGCCGAGAAATACCATGTCGACGGTTTGCGCGTCGATGCGGTCGCCTCGATGCTCTACCTCGACTATTCGCGCAAGGCGGGCGAATGGATCCCCAACGAGAAGGGTGGTCGCGAAAACCTCGAAGCGGTGTCCTTCCTGCAGAAGATGAACAAGGAGGTCTACGGCCACCATCCCGGCGTGATGACCATCGCCGAGGAATCGACGTCATGGCCGAAGGTCTCCGCCCCGGTGCATGAAGGCGGACTGGGCTTCGGCTTCAAGTGGAACATGGGCTTCATGCACGACACGCTGGAGTATTTTGCCAAGGAGCCGATCTTCCGCAAACACCACCACAACGACCTTACCTTCGGCCTGACCTACGCCTTTTCAGAGAATTTCGTGCTGCCGCTTTCCCATGACGAGGTCGTGCACGGCAAAGGCACGCTGCTCGGCAAGATGGCCGGCGACGACTGGCAGAAATTCGCGACTTTGCGCGCCTTTTACGCCTTCATGTGGGGCTATCCCGGCAAGAAGCTGTTGTTTATGGGCCAGGAATTCGCCCAGCGCCGCGAGTGGAGCGAAGCGCGCGCGCTCGACTGGAACCTTCTCGATTTCCGCCCGCATCGCGGCGTCTGGCAGACGGTGCGCGACCTCAACTACCTCTATCGCTCGCGCCCGGCGCTGCATGCGCGTGACTGCGAGCCGGAAGGCTTCTCCTGGCTGATCGTCGATGACAAGGAGAACTCGGTCTTCGCCTGGCTGCGCAGCGCGCCGGACGGCAATCCCATCGCCGTCGTTTCCAACTTCACGCCGGTGCCGCGCGACAGCTATCGCGTGCCGTTGCCCGAGGTCGGCAAATGGCGCGAAATCATCAACACCGACGCTTCGGACTATGGTGGTTCGGGCAAGGGCAATGGCGGCGTGGTCGAAGCCAGGGCGGAGGGAGGAGGCATTTCGGCGACGATGCTTTTGCCGCCGCTGTCGACGATCATGCTTGAATTCATTGCGGACTAGGTCCGTCAATGCGCTGCGGACGAAGTCCGTCAGCTTGTTGGCGACTGAGCGATGCACCAGACTGGTAATTTGGGAGGGTAAAAAATGGCAGACTTGAAAAGAACCCAGCCGCTGGCGCGCGATGCCATGGCCTATGTGCTGGCCGGCGGCCGCGGCAGCCGGCTCAAGGAATTGACCGACCGCCGCGCCAAGCCGGCTGTTTATTTCGGCGGCAAGACGCGCATCATCGATTTCGCGCTGTCCAATGCGCTCAACTCCGGCATTCGCCGCCTCGGTGTCGCCACCCAATACAAGGCGCATTCGCTGATCCGCCACCTGCAGCGCGGCTGGAACTTCCTGCGCCCCGAGCGAAACGAAAGCTTCGACATCCTGCCGGCCAGCCAGCGTGTCTCGGAAACCCAGTGGTATGAAGGCACCGCCGACGCCGTCTACCAGAACATCGATATCATCGAGGCCTATGGCCCCGAATACATGGTCATCCTCGCCGGCGACCACATCTACAAGATGGACTACGAGCTGATGCTGCGTCAGCACGTCGACGCCAATGCCGACGTCACCGTCGGTTGCCTCGAAGTGCCGCGCATGGAAGCGACCGGCTTCGGCGTCATGCATGTCGATGACAAGGACAACATCATCGCCTTCGTCGAAAAGCCCGCCGATCCGCCTGGTATCCCCGACAAGCCGGAATTCGCGCTGGCCTCGATGGGCATCTATGTCTTCAAGACCAAGTTCCTGATGGAACAGCTGCGCCGCGATGCCGCCGAGCCGGGTTCCAGCCGCGACTTCGGCAAGGACATCATCCCCTACATCGTCCAGAACGGTAAGGCGATTGCGCATCGCTTCGCCAAATCCTGCGTGCGCTCGACGGCCGAGAACGAGGCCTATTGGCGCGATGTCGGCACCGTCGATGCCTATTGGGAAGCCAATATCGACCTGACCGACATTACCCCCGAACTCGACCTCTACGACCGCGACTGGCCGATCTGGACCTATGCCGAATTGAAGCCGCCGGCAAAGTTCGTGCATGACGAGGATGGCCGGCGCGGTTCGGCCGTCTCCTCGCTGGTGTCGGGCGACTGCATCGTTTCAGGTGCTTCGCTGAAGCGCAGCCTGATCTTCACCGGTGCGCGCATCAACTCCTATTCGACGCTGGAAGAAGTCGTCATGCTGCCCGACGTTCATGTCGGGCGGAACGCAAAGTTGAAGCGCGTCGTCATCGACCACGGTGTAAGGATACCGGAAGGCTTGGTGGTTGGCGAAGACGCAGCGCTCGACGCCAAGCGTTTCCGCGTTTCGGAGAAGGGCATCTGCCTGGTCACGCAGGACATGATCGACAAGTTGAAGCTTTAGGAGCTATTCCAGGAAAAGTGTGAAACGGCTTTCCGTCCGGAATTGCGCAAAAACAAAGAGTTAGACAGGATCAGAAACGCATGCAGGTTCTGTCGGTCACGCCCGAGATCTTCCCGCTGATCAAGACCGGCGGGCTTGCCGACGTGACCGGCGCGCTGCCGATCGCACTTGCCGCCAAGGGCGTGACCATGCGCACGCTCATCCCCGGCTTTCCCCAGGTGATGGACGCCTTCAAGAAAAAGAAGGCCGTCTACCAGTACCCGCTGCTGCAGGGCGGCAAGGCTTCAGTCCATGCCGTGAAGATTGCCGGGCTCGACCTGTTCGTGCTCGACGCGCCGCATCTCTACGACCGTCCCGGCGGCCCCTATGGCAACGCGGCCGGCGCCGACTGGCCCGACAATTGGCGGCGCTTCGCCGCGTTGAGCCAGGTCGGCGGCGACATCGCCGGCGGCGCCATTTCCGGCTACCAGCCGGATCTCGTCCACGCCCATGACTGGCAGTCGGCGATGACGCTCGCCTATATGCGATACGGCAAGGCGGTCGGCGTGCCGTCGCTGATCACTGTGCACAACCTTGCCTTTCAGGGCCAGTTCGGCGCCGGCATCTTCGGCGAGCTCGGCCTGCCGGCGGTGGCGATGGCGCTCGACGGCGTCGAATATTATGGCGGCGTCGGCTTCCTCAAGGCCGGGCTGCAGGCTGCCTGGGCGATCACCACGGTCAGCCCCACCTATGCCCAGGAGATCCGCTCGCCCGAATTCGGCATGGGTCTCGACGGCCTGATCAACATGCGATCCTCGGATCTCTACGGCATCGTCAACGGCATCGATGTCGACATCTGGAACCCCGAGACCGACAAGCATCTGGTGTCGGCCTATTCCGCGCAGGCGCTGAAGGCTCGCCTGCCCAACCGGGCTGTTGTCGAGGACCGTTTCAATCTGGAGCAGGACGACAGCCCGATCGTCTGCGTCATCAGCCGGCTGACCTGGCAAAAGGGTATGGACATACTGGCGGCGGTCGTCGACGGCGTCGTTGCCACCGGCGCGCGGCTGGCGATCCTTGGTTCGGGTGACGCCGGCCTCGAAGGCGCGCTGCTTGCCGCCGCCGCCCGCCATCGCGGCCGCATCGGCGTCGTGGTCGGCTATGACGAGGGGCTTTCCCACACAATGCAAGGCGGCTGCGACGCCATCGTCATCCCGTCGCGCTTCGAGCCTTGCGGGCTGACCCAGCTCTACGGCCTGCGCTATGGCTGCGTGCCGGTCGTGGCCCGCACCGGCGGCCTTGCCGACACCATCATCGATGCCAACGAGGCAGCGATCTCGGCAGGTGTGGCTACCGGCTTCCAGTTCGCGCCCAACAATGGCGGCGCGATGCTGCACGCCATCCGCCGGCTGGTCGACGCGCATTCGAGCTCGGCGGTCTGGGAACAGATCCAGCGCCAAGGCATGAAGGCCGATGTCTCCTGGGACAAGAGCGCCGACAAATACGTTGAACTCTACCGCCTGTTGCTTTCGAAAAGGGTTGCCTGAAGCATGATCCGGACCGTCCCCACCAAACCCTATCTTGACCAGAAACCCGGCACGTCCGGCCTGCGCAAGAAGGTGCCTGTCTTCCAGCAGGAGCACTATGCCGAGAACTTCATTCAGTCGATCTTCGATGCGCTCGACGGCTTCAAGGGCAAGACGCTGGTGATCGGCGGCGACGGCCGCTTCTACAACCGCGAGGTCATCCAGAAGGCCATTGCCATGGCCGCCGCCAACGGTTTCGGCAAGGTGATGGTCGGGCAGGGGGGCATATTGTCGACGCCGGCCGCCTCGCACGTCATCCGCAAATACAAGACCTTCGGCGGCATCATCCTGTCGGCGAGCCACAATCCCGGCGGCCCGCATGAGGATTTCGGCATCAAATACAATGCCGGCAATGGCGGCCCGGCGCCGGAAAAACTGACCGACGCGATCTTCGAAAAGACCAAGACGATTTCGAGCTTCAAGACCGCCGATATCGCCGAGATTGACATCGACAAGATCGGCTCGGTCGAGGCGGGCGGCATGAAGGTCGAGATCATCGATCCGGTCACCGACTACGCCGAGCTGATGGAGAGCCTGTTCGACTTCGACGCCATCCGCGCCAATTTCAAATACGGCTTCCGCATGCGCTTCGACGCCATGCATGCGGTCACCGGACCCTATGCCAAGGAAATCCTCGAGCGCCGGCTTGGCGCGGAAAACGGCACCTGCCGCAACTACAAGCCGCTGCAGGATTTCGGTGGCCATCATCCCGATCCCAACCTGGTCCACGCCAAGCATCTCTATGACGAGATGATGGGACCGGACGCGCCAGATTTCGGTGCCGCTTCGGACGGCGATGGCGACCGCAACCTGATCATCGGCAAGGGTATCTTCGTCACCCCGTCGGACTCGGTGGCAATGCTTGCCGCCAATGCGCAACTGGCCCCGGGCTACAAGGACGGCCTGAAAGGCATCGCCCGCTCTATGCCGACCAGCGGGGCCGCCGACCGCGTTGCCGAAAAGCTCGGCATCGGCATCTATGAGACGCCAACCGGCTGGAAGTTCTTCGGCAATCTGCTCGATGCCGGCATGGCGACGATCTGCGGCGAGGAAAGTGCTGGCACCGGCTCCAACCATGTCCGCGAAAAGGACGGGCTGTGGGCGGTACTGTTGTGGCTCAACATCCTGGCCGTGCGCGGCGAAAGCGCCAAGCAGGTGGTCACCGAGCACTGGGCGACCTATGGCCGCAACTACTATTCGCGCCATGACTATGAGGAGGTCGAGACCGAACGCGCCAACGCGCTGGTCGACGAACTTCGCGCCAAGCTGACCTCGCTGCCTGGCACCAGCGTGCGCGGCCTGAAGATCGCCAATGCCGACGATTTTGCCTATCACGACCCGGTCGACGGCTCGGTGAGCAAGAACCAGGGCATCCGCATCCTGTTCGAGGGCGGCTCTCGCGTCGTCTTCCGCCTCTCCGGCACCGGCACGTCGGGTGCGACGCTGCGCGTCTACATCGAGCGCTACGAGCCGGATAGGGCGAGGCACGATCTCGACACGCAGGAGGCGCTCGCCGATCTGATTGCCGCGGCTGATGATATTGCAGGCATCAAGAGCCACACGGGCCGCAACAAGCCGAGCGTGATTACTTGAGGGTGGTGAACATGGCTCCGCCTTCTCCCCTTGTGGGAGAAGGTGGCCGAGCGAAGCTCGGACGGATGAGGGGTGCTCCAGCTTGGCGCAACCCGGCGTCCAGATCACGGACGCCGCATTGCTTCCAACACCCCTCATCCGTCTCGGCGCTGCGCGCCGATCCACCTTCTCCCACAAGGGGAGAAGGGGAAGTGCGCTCATGACCTCGCTCGGCGCCACCATCACCCGCGATGGCATCCGCTTCGCCGCCTGGTCGTCATCCGCGCGGCGCCTCTGGGTGTCGATCTTCGATGATGCGGGCTACCACGAGGTCGACCGGGTCGAACTCCAGCCGGAAGGCGAGGGTGTTCATGCGCTTTTCGTCGCCGGCCTTGCTGCCGGCACGCGCTACGGTTTGCGCGCCGATGGCGATTATGTGCCAGAGCGCGGTCTGTGGTTCGACCCCGACAAGTTGCTGACCGATCCCTATGCCGTCGAGATCGACAGGCCCTACGCCTACGACTGGCGCCTGACCCGGCCCCGCAGCATGGGTATGGACACGGCCTCGCTGATGCCCAAGGCGGTGGCTGTGGCTTTGCCCAAAGCCGTCCCGGCCGCGCCGCCGCTGTTCCAGCCCGGCGGCCTGATCTACGAGCTCAATGTCCGTTCCTTCACCAGGCTGCATCCCGACATCCCCGAAGGCCAGCGCGGCACCGTTGCGGCGCTTGCCCATCCGGCCATCATAGAACACCTCAAGAAGCTCGGCGTCTGCGCCGTCGAGCTGATGCCGGTGACGGCCTCGATCGACGAGCGGCATCTGCCGCCGCTCGGCCTCAGCAACGCCTGGGGCTACAACCCCGTCACCTTCATGGCGCTCGACCCGCGCCTGGCGCCGGGCGGCATCGCCGAATTGCGCGATACGGTTGCGGCCCTGCGCAAGGCCGGCATCGGCACCATCCTCGATCTCGTCTTCAACCACACCGGCGAAAGCGACCGGCTCGGCCCCACGCTGTCGCTGCGCGGGCTGGATGCCCAGGCCTATTACCGGCACGAGGCGGGCGGCAGGTTGGCCAACGACACCGGCACCGGCAACACGATCGCCTGCGACCACCCTGTCGTCCGCGACATGGTGCTCGACACGCTTCGCCATTTCGTCCGCTATGCCGGTGTTAACGGTTTCCGCTTCGATCTGGCGCCGGTTCTCGGCCGAGTCGACGGCGTTTTCGATCCAAACGCACCCTTGCTGCAAGCCATCATCGATGATCCCGTTCTGGCCGACTGTGTGCTGATCGCCGAGCCCTGGGACATCGGCCCGAACGGTTATCAGCTCGGCAATTTCCGCCCGCCTTACCTCGAATGGAACGACAAATACCGCGACGATGTCAGGCGTTTCTGGCGCGGCGATGCCGGCGCGGTCGGCGCGCTGGCGACAAGGCTTGCCGGTTCGTCCGATGTCTTCGCCAAAGAAGGCCGCAGCATCAGCCGCACGGTCAATTTCATCGCGGCGCATGACGGCATGACCTTGGCCGACATCGTCGCCTATGAAGCGAAACACAACCACGCCAATGGCGAGAAGAACCGCGACGGCCACAACGAGAACCTGTCCTGGAACAATGGCGTCGAGGGCGAGACCTCCGACCAGGCGATTGCCGAGGCCCGGCTCCATGATCGCTCCGCGCTGTTTGCCACCTTGTTTGCCTCGCGCGGCACCATCATGCTGACGGCGGGCGACGAATTCGGCCGTACGCAAAAGGGCAACAACAACGCCTATGCGCAAGATAACGCCATCACCTGGCTCGACTGGGCTGGGCGCGACCTTGCGCTGGAAGCCCATGTTTCGGCGCTCGCGGCACTCCGGCGCGCAATGCCGGCGCTTGCCGGCCCGCGCTTCCTGACTGGAGAACCGCAGGGCGGTTCGGACCTGCCCGACGTCGCCTGGCTGACCGAGACCGGCGCGCCACTGAGCGAGGCCGACTGGAACGATGCCTCGCGCCATCGCCTTGTCATGCTGCTCGGCGATACGGGGGAAGGGCGCCTCGCCGTCATCGTCAATGGCGACCGCCGCCAATGCGTCTTCACCCTGCCTGCGCGGGAAGGGTTCCAATGGCAGCCGGCCATTGAAACGCAGGCGATCGACCTCGCGCGCCCGCTGCCCGGCCGCAGCGTCAGTTTCATGATCGAGCGCCGGACCGCAAAGGGCCGCGCCAGGAAGGGTTCGTGATGGCCGATGGCAATACAGAGCAGGGGGTCGAATGGTGGCGCGGCTGCGTCATCTACCAGATCTATCCGCGCTCCTTCCAGGACACGACCGGCGACGGCAGCGGCGACCTCTCGGGCATCACGTCGCGGCTGGCGCACGTCGCCTCGCTCGGCGTCGACGCCGTCTGGCTGTCGCCCTTCTTCAAATCGCCGATGGCCGACATGGGCTACGACGTATCGGACTATCAGGCGGTCGATCCGATGTTCGGCACCTTGGAGGATTTCGATGCGCTGGTGGCCGAGGCGCACCGGCTCGGCCTGAAGGTGATCATCGACCAGGTTCTGTCTCACTCCTCCGACAAGCACGAATGGTTCGTCGAAAGCCGTGCCAGCCGCGACAACCCCAAGGCCGACTGGTACGTCTGGGCTGAGACCAAACCCGACGGCAACGCTCCCAACAACTGGCTGTCGGTTTTCGGCGGCCCAGCCTGGGAGTGGGACGCGACCCGCCGGCAATACTACATGCACAATTTCCTGGCCTCGCAGCCGGACCTCAACTTCCACAATCCGGAAGTCCAGGACGCGTTGCTGGAGACGGTGCGGTTCTGGCTAGAACGCGGCGTCGATGGATTTCGTCTCGACACAGTCAACTATTATGTCCACGACCGCTGGCTGCGCAGCAATCCGCCGCTGGCGTCGAGCGTCGCCGGCACCAACGGCGAAACCAACACCTACCTCTTCCAGGAACATCTGTTCGACAAGTCGCGGCCAGAGAACCTCGATTTCCTCCGGCGCTTTCGCGCTCTGCTCGATGAGTATCCCGACCGCGCCAGCGTCGGCGAGGTCGGCGACGAAGGCCGCTCGCTGCAGACGTTGGCCGCCTACACCTCCGGCGGCGACAAGCTCAACATGTGCTACACTTTCGATCTGCTCGGGTCACAATTCTCGCCCGCCCATGTGCGCGGCTGCGTCGAGGCCTTCGAGGCAGCGGTTGTCGACGGCTGGGTCTGCTGGGCGTTCTCCAACCACGATGTCGTGCGCCATGTCAGCCGCTGGACGCGGCCGGGCGGCGATCCAAATGCGGTGGCCACATTCGCAATCGCGCTGCTCTCATGCCTGCGCGGCTCGATCTGCCTCTATCAGGGCGAAGAGCTTGGGCTGGAAGAGGCGGAACTGACCTTCGAGGACCTGCGTGATCCCTTCGGCATCCGTTTCTGGCCGGGGCTCAAGGGCAGGGACGGTTGCCGCACGCCGATGGTCTGGGAGGCGGGCGCCGACAATGCCGGCTTCTCGACGGCCAAGCCCTGGCTGCCGGTACCGGCAAGTCACCGCGCCCAGGCGGTCGACATCCAGAATGGCGACGACAATTCCGTGCTCGCCGGCTATCGGACGATGCTGTCCCTGCGCAAGGCGCATCCGGCGCTGGTCAAGGGGTCGATCCGCTTTCTCGATACCGAAGGCGAAGTCCTTGCCTTCGTCAGGCAGGGTGAGGGCGAGACATTGCTCTGCGTCTTCAATTTCGCCGACGAGCCGGCCGACTGGCCACTGCCGCCGGATTTCGGGGCTGTTGTGGCGATAGCTCCGGGTGGCGGTGCGGTCCTACAGGAGGAAGGGCTGTCGCTGCCGGCACTGGGCTGCTTTGTCGGCAAGATAGCCTGATCCGTTCAGGGACAGGCTGGCGTCAAAATCGCCTTTGGCAGATCCGATGTCCTCAAATTCAGGCGGGCTTATATTTTAGGGAACGCTGTTTTAGCGTTGAAGCAGCTCACTCAACGTCAAGCAAGCAACGGTTGAAATAATATTTCCGTCTGTCTAGTCTCCTGCCACCAAGCTGCCGGACGGGAACCGGTGGCGCGCTCAAAAAGGGCCAGAAATCGGTTCCGGGGCGTCAACACTCGAAAGGCGCGAGCCGCTGGGCAGCGCCGCAGGGAGAGACTTCATGCTGAAAAATATGCTGAAGGCGACGCTGGTCGCCACGACCATGACCTTTGCCGCAGGCACGTTCCTGACGCCGGCCCTTGCCGAGACTGTCTATAACAGGGGCAGCGCCGCCGAAGCGGAGACGGTCGATCCGCACAAGACCTCGACCGTCTACGAAGCCGATATTATACGCGACCTGTTCCAGGGGCTGGTCATGCACGATCAGAAGACGAACCTTATTCCGGGCGCAGCCGAAAGCTGGACGGTATCGGATGACGGCACCGTCTACACCTTCAAGCTGCGCAAGGATGGCTTGTGGTCGGATGGCAGCCCGGTGACGGCGGACGACTTCGTCTACTCCTTCCGCCGGCTGGAGGATCCGGCGACCGCCGCCGAATACGCCTCCATGCTCTATCCGGTGAAGAACGCCGAGGAAGTCAACACCAAGAAGGGCAAGCCCGAGGATCTGGGCGTCAAGGCGATCGACGCCAACACCCTGGAAGTGACGCTGAAGGCGCCGACGCCATACTTCCTGGAGATGCTGACTCACCAGGCCACCTATCCGGTCAACAAGGCCTCAATCGACAAGCTCGGCGCCGACTGGATCAAGGCGGGTAATCTCGTTTCGAACGGCGCCTATACACTGGCCGAGTGGATTCCCAACGACCACATGAAGCTGGTCAAGAATCCGAAATTCTGGGACGCCGCGACCGTCAAGATGGACGTCGTCAACTATATCCCGACCGAAGACCGCTCATCGGCGATGAAGCGTTTCGAGGCCGGCGAACTCGACAGCTACGGCGACCTGCCAACCGAACAGCTTGCTGACCTCAAGACCAAGTTCGGCGATCAGGTCCGCGTCGGACCGTATCTCGGCACCTACTATTACGCGATCAAGACCGACAAGGCGCCTTGGGACAATGTCGAGCTGCGCAACGCCATCTCGATGGCGATCGACCGCGACTTCCTTGCGGAGAAGGTCTGGCAGAACTCGATGCTGCCCGGCTATTCGATGGTGCCTCCGGGCATCGCGGGCTACACGCCGGCAATGGCCAAATACGCCGACATGTCGCAGATCGACCGCGAGGACGCCGCCAAGAAGATCCTCGAGAAACTCGGCTATACGCCCGAGCATCCGCTGAAGATGGAGATTCGCTACAACACCTCGGAAAATCACAAGAACACCGCGGTTGCCATCCAGGAACAGCTGAAGCCGCTTGGCGTCGAGATCACGCTGCTCAACACCGATACCAAGACCCACTATTCCTTCCTCGAGCAGAAGGGCAACTATGACGTGGCGCGTGCCGCCTGGATCGCCGACTACAAGGATCCCGAGACCTTCCTCGGCATCACGCGCAAGGCCAGCGGAAACAACTATTCGGACTACGTCAGCCCGGCATATGAAGCGGCCATGGACAAGGCCGCCGCCGCCGGCGGCAAGCCGGAAGAGCGTATGAAGGACCTCACTGAGGCCGAGCGCATCCTCGTCGATGATGTCGGTAACATTCCGCTTCTCTACTACAGCTTCCACGACATCGTTTCCTCGAAGCTGCATGGCTTCGATGACAATGTGATGGACATCCATCCCTCCCGCTTCGTCTCCAAGGACTGAATCATCCTTGACTGGACCGCCGCGCCTCATCCGGGCGCGGCGGGCTGGTCGGTCATCGCACCGGTCCGAAAGTCGTGGTCGATTTTCGGCAAGCCCGGTGCGAAGATTTGGCGCCGGAGCGTGGTTATGCGTCCGCATGGACGTGTGTCGCTCTGGCCGAAACGGGGCGCTGATGCTGCGATATATCTTACGGCGGCTTCTGACCGCCATACCGACGCTGTTCGTCATCGTGACCTTGGCGTTTTTCCTGATACGCGTCGCACCGGGCGGCCCGTTTAATCAGGAGCGGGGCCTCAGTCCCGAGATCAGGGCCAATCTGGAAGCACAGTTCGGCCTCGACGATCCGCTTTGGTTGCAATATGCCCACTATCTCGGCAACCTGCTGCGGGGCAATTTCGGGCCGAGCTACAATTTGCCTGACTTCACCGTCACCGAACTCTTCGCCAAGGGCTTGCCGATTTCAGTCCAGCTCGGCACCTCCGCGCTGATCCTGGCGCTTCTGCTGGGGTCGGTGCTCGGCACCATTGCCGCGCTCAACCAGAACAAGCTTGGCGACTATACGGTGATCGCGCTGGCGACCGCCGGCAGCACCATCCCCACCTTCGTCATCGCCCCGATCATCCAGCTTGCCTTCGGATTGACCTGGAAGCTGTTGCCGATCGGCGGCTGGGGTGATGGCGCACTGATCAACAAGGTCGGCCCGGTGCTGACGCTCGCTTTGCCGCAGATCGCCATCGTCGCCCGCCTGATGCGCGGTTCGATGATCGAGAGCTTGCGTTCGCATCATATCCGAACGGCACGTGCGCTCGGCCTGTCGGACTGGTCGGTGGTGGTCAAACACGCATTGCGCGGCGCCATTCTGCCGATCGTTTCCTTCACCGGTCCGGCGGCCGCGGCGCTGCTCACCGGTTCGGTCATCGTCGAGACGATCTTCTCTATTCCCGGTGTCGGCCGCTATTTCGTCGATGCAGCGCTCAACCGCGACTACACGCTGGTGATGGGGACCGTCGTGGTGATCGCGCTCTTCACCATCGTCTTCAACCTGATCGTCGACGTCATGTACGCGGTCGTCGACCCCAGAGTTCGCTATGACTGAGTTCGCTATGACTAAGGGTGCGCTATGACTGACATCACAGCCGCCGCTGCGCCGCCGGCCGTCGTCGGCCGCTCGCTCTGGGGCGATGCATGGGCGCGGCTCAAAGCCAACCGCGCCGCCATGTTCAGCCTCTATTATCTGGCGTTCATCGGCGTCATCAGCATATTCGGGCCCTGGTTTGTGCCGCATCAATACACCACCATCTATGCCGACTACGTGCGCACGCCGCCAAGCTTCTCAGCCTATCCCAAGGCCGACATGATCGAGACAGCGCTGACGGATGCGATCAAGCGCATGCGCGTCGACATCAAGGAGTGGAAACAGGACGGCAATCGCGTCACCGTCACCATTACCTCGACCAAGCCGATCGACGAGCGCAACATCCGCTATCTCGACCGCTCCGATGCCTTCGACGACACCAGGATAGAGAGCAAGTCGCCCGACGGTCTCGAAGTGACGATGAGCGCGTCGGTCAAGCAGCAATATTTCCTGTTCGGCACCGACAACACCGGCCGCGATCTGTTGTCCCGCACGCTGATGGCAGGTCGCATTTCACTGGCCATCGGCCTGCTTGCCGGCATTGTCGCCGTGGTGATCGGCGTCCTCTACGGAGCGGCAGCCGGCTTTTCCGGCGGCAAGATCGACGAGGTGATGATGCGCATCGTCGATGTGCTTTATTCGCTGCCCTTCATCTTCTTCGTCATCATGCTGGTGGTGTTCTTCGGCCGCAACTTCGTGCTCATGTTTTTAGCGGTCGGGGCGGTGCTGTGGCTCGACATGGCGCGCATCGTGCGCGGCCAGGCGCTGTCGATACGCCGCCAGGAATATGTCCAGGCGGCCGAAGCCATGGGCGTCGGCCAGCGCGGCATCCTGATCCGCCATGTCATCCCCAATCTGCTCGGACCGGTGGTGATCTACATGACGCTGCTGGTGCCGCAGGTCATCATCCTGGAAAGCTTCCTGTCATTCCTCGGCCTTGGCGTGCAGGAGCCGATGACCAGCTGGGGCGTGCTGATATCGGTCGGCGCCAAGAACATCGGCACCGCCAACTGGCTGCTCCTGTTTCCCGCCTTCTTCCTCGTCTCGACGCTGTTTGCGCTGAATTTCGTCGGCGACGGCCTGCGCGACGCGCTCGACCCGAGAGATCGATAAAGATGGGAACCGTTGAGATGGGAACTCCCGAGACGATCCTCAGCGTCAAGGACCTCCGCGTCCGCTTCCGCACGCTCGACGGCGCGGTTGAAGCCGTCAAGGGCATCAACATTCACGTCAAGGCGGGCGAAACCGTTGCCGTGGTCGGGGAATCCGGTTCCGGCAAGAGCCAGACGATGATGGCGGCGATGAGCCTGCTGGCGTCCAACGGCGAGGCGACAGGTCACGTCGATTATCGCGGCCGCAACCTGTTGACGCTGAGCAAGTCTGACCTCAACAAGGTGCGAGGTGCCAAGATCAGCATGATCTTCCAGGAGCCCATGACCTCGCTGGATCCGCTCTATTCGATCGGCAACCAGCTGATGGAACCGATCCGGAAGCATCGCGGGCTGAACGCGGCCGAGGCGCGCGAAGAGGCGCTCAAGCTCTTGCGGCTGGTGCATATTCCCGATCCCGAGCGGCGGATGAAATCCTATCCGCACGAAATGTCGGGCGGCCAGCGCCAGCGCGTCATGATCGCCATGGCGCTGGCCAACGACCCAGACATTCTGATCGCCGACGAGCCGACGACGGCGCTCGACGTCACCATCCAGGCACAGATCCTGACGCTGCTCGCCGAACTGCAGCGCAAGCTCGGCATGGCCATCGTCTTCATCACTCACGATCTCGGCATCGTCCGGCGCTTCGCCGACCGCGTCTATGTCATGCGCTATGGCGAAGTGGTCGAGGAGGGCGAGGCGGAAGTGCTGTTCGCCAATCCGCAGCATGCCTATACGAAAATGCTTCTTGCCGCCGAACCGACCGGCACCAAGGCGCCGCCGCCAGCCAATGCGCCGGTGCTGCTCGAAGGCAGGAATGTCGAAGTGACCTTCAAGATCGGCGGCGGCTTCCTCGCCGGCGAGCCGCTACTGCTACGCGCCGTCGACCACATTTCGATCAGGCTGAAGCGCAACCAGACCATCGGCATCGTCGGTGAATCCGGTTCGGGAAAATCGACCCTCGGCCGCGCGCTGCTCCGGCTGCTGCCGAGCGATGGCGTCATCCGCTTCGGGGATCGCGACATTTCCACCGCCGACCGCCAGGCCATGCGGCCGCTGCGGCGCGAGATGCAACTCGTCTTCCAGGATCCGTTCGGCTCGCTGTCGCCGCGCATGACCGTCGGCCAGGTCATCACCGAAGGGCTTTTGGTGCATGAGCCGAATCTGTCCGGCAAGCAACGCGATCAACGCGCGGTCGAGGCCTTGCTCGAGGTCGGCCTCGATCCCAACGCACGCAACCGCTACCCGCACGAATTCTCCGGCGGCCAGCGCCAGCGCATCGCCATCGCGCGGGCCATGATTCTGAAGCCCAAACTGGTGGTGCTGGACGAGCCGACCTCGGCGCTCGACCGGTCGGTGCAGAAACAGATCGTCGAATTGCTGCGCAAGCTGCAGGCCGACCACGAGCTGTCCTACCTCTTCATCAGCCACGACCTTGCGGTCGTGCGTGCCATGGCCGACTACATCATCGTCATGAAGCAAGGCAAGATCGTCGAGGAAGGGCCGACCGAAGAGATCTTCAGCAACCCGCAGGCCGCCTATACGCAGACGCTGATGAACGCTGCGATCGATGTCACGCGGTTCCGGTTGAGTGCTTGAGACGTGACGGGAAGCAGATCGTCAGGGCAGGGCCTAGTTCGCTTAGCCCGCTGACCTGGGGCATCTGTTGGCTCTTGCCTCGACGAGCGCATCTTCTTGCTGCTTCAGCCTTTCGATCCTGGCCGTCTCTCGGTTGGCCACAGCGGTCTTCACACGTGCGCCGCCGAGCAGCCAGTTCGGCACGCTGGTGTTGGCGACCTTGCCGCGGGTGATGGCGGTCTGCGAGATGTCGCGCGCGATATCGCCCACGGCATTGTTGAGTTCGGCGCAGGACATGCTGTCGTATTTCGCCGGGTTGACCGTGCCGCCCAGCGACGAGCAGCCTGCCGCCAGCGACAGGGCAAGCAGCGCTGACAGCCGGCCCGCGCTTGAAATCAACAATTTCATCTTCCGCAAACCTCGTTCCGGGCCGCTGTCTCGGCGGTTGCCCTATTATCGAGGTAGCGCAGATGCTTGTCTCGTCAAAATACCATGCCGACACTCGACGCCGATGCGGCCGGTTTGGCTTTAAGGTATTTTGTGGAATGTCGGGAGGAACGGACACCTAAGTGTCTGTTTTTTCTGGTCGGAGTGGCAGGATTTGAACCTGCGACCCCCTCGTCCCGAACGAGGTGCGCTACCAGGCTGCGCTACACTCCGTGACCAGACCGCGGGCTTATAGCTGCCGCATCCCGTTCCTGCAAGCGGCAATGGCAGCGCTTCTGTCGCATTTCCCTCGCTTTCGTCGGGCGTTGCCGCAAAGCTCGGATTTCCCGCCGGGATAAACCCGGCTTAAAGCCTTGTGTGCTAAGTGGCAGCCTCGATAAAATCGTGTTTTCGCCATCTGGAGCTCTGCTGTTTTGCCCTTGAAAATCGTAGGCGACGCCCGGCCCAACAGCTTCGAATTCGAAATCGCAGCGCTGATCAAGGCGTCCGGATTTCGCGAGTATGATGCGCGCTGGTGGTTCGGTCACCCCGGCTCCACGCAGCCGCCGGAGCTGAACCTGATCGGCGTCCAGGCACTCGGCATGGGGCTGGGCACGTTGATTCGCCGTCTTGGTGCGGGACCAGACATCGTTACCGGCCACGATTTCCGCGCCTATTCGCTCGGCATCAAGCTGGCGTTGGTCTCCGGCCTGATGGCTGCGGGCGCCAGGGTGAAAGACATCGGCCTGGCGCTGTCGCCGATGGCTTATTTTGCCCAGTTCGCCCTCGACACACCGTCCGTCGCCATGGTCACGGCGTCTCACAATGAAAATGGCTGGACCGGGGTCAAAATGGGCGCGGCGCGGCCGCTGACCTTCGGGCCGGAGGAAATGAGCGCATTGAAACAGATCGTGCTGTCGGGCGATTTCGATCTTGCCGGCGGCGGGTCCTACGATTTCGTCTCCGGTTTTCGCGAGACTTATCTCGACGATCTCGTCGGCGGCAAGCACATCGCGCGCAAGCTCAGGGTTGTGGCCGCATGCGGCAATGGCACCGCCGGTGCCTTTGCGCCGCAGGTGCTGGAGCGCATCGGCTGCGAGGTGATCCCACTTGACGTCGAGCTCGACCACACTTTTCCGCGCTACAACCCGAACCCCGAGGACATGCAGATGCTGCACGCCATCAGGGACAAGGTTCTGGAGACCGGCGCCGATGTCGGGCTGGGCTTCGACGGTGACGGCGACCGCTGTGGCGTGGTCGACAACGAGGGCAACGAAATATTCGCCGACAAGGTCGGCGTCATGCTGGCGCGCGACATTTCCAGCCAGCATCCCGGTTCGACCTTTGTCGTCGACGTCAAATCGACCGGCCTGTTCAACACCGATAGCGTGCTCAGGGACAATGGCGCCGTCACCGATTACTGGAAGACCGGCCATTCCTACATCAAGCGCCGCGTTGCCGAGCTCGGCGCTGTCGCCGGCTTCGAGAAATCAGGCCATTTCTTCTTCAACCCGCCGATCGGCCGCGGCTACGATGATGGCCTTATCACCGCGATCGCCATTTGTGAGATGCTCGACCGCAACCCAAAGAACTCGATGGCCGACCTCTATCGCGCACTGCCGCTGACCTATGGCACGCCGACCATGTCGCCGCATTGCGCCGACGAGGTGAAATACGGCGTGGTCGAACGCGTGGTGGCGGACTTCCAGGCAATGCAGCGAGAAGGCGCCAGCCTTGCCGGCCAGAAGATATCAGAGTTGATCACCGTCAACGGCGTGCGTGTCGTGGCCGAGGACGGCACCTGGGGCCTGGTGCGGGCGTCATCGAACAAGCCGGAGCTTGTCGTGGTTGTCGAAAGCCCGGTATCGTCGGCCCGCCGCCGCCAGATGTTCGAGGCCGTCGACGCCGTGCTGCGCCGCAATCCTGAAGTCGGCGCCTATAACCAGACCTTTTGATTGGGCCCTTCATGTCCGAGCGCATTGTCAGTTTTGTCATGAGTGGCGGTGTCGGCTCGCGGCTCTGGCCGCTGTCGCGCGAGGACAATCCAAAGCAGTTCCACGATCTTTCCGGCGACGGCTCGATGCTGGCCAAGACCTTGCGTCGGCTGACGGCGCGGCCGGAAGGTGAGACGCCGATCTTCCTGATCGCCGCCGAGCGCCATGCCGAGCGCGTCCATGCCGACCTTGCCGGTCTTGACCTCTCAGGCGGCGGTCCGTTGTTCGAGCCGACCGGCCGCAACACCGCCGCCGCTGTTGCCTTGGCTGCGCTGCGCACATTGTCGGAGTTCGGCGACAGCCTGGTTCTGGTGGTGCCGTCCGACCATGAAATCGCCACACCGAAACAGTTCTGGCAGAGCGTCGAGATAGGCGCGGCGGCAGCGCTTGCCGGGCGGCTGGTGGTGTTCGGCATCAGGCCGACGCAGCCCGAGACCGGCTACGGCTATATCGAGGTTGCCGCCGAAGGCGACGGCGTCTTCGACGTCTCGCGCTTCGTCGAGAAGCCCGACCTGGCCACCGCGCAGAGCTACCTCAAGTCTGGCACCTTCTACTGGAACACCGGCATCTTCCTGTTTCGCGCCGGCGCCATGCGCGATGCCTTCGCGGCGTTCCAGCCCGATATCTGGCAGGCCACCGAAGCGGCCTACAAGGCGGCGACATCGGATCTGTCCGGCCTCTATATGCCGCTGGACCTTTACGCCGCTATTCCGTCGAACTCGATCGACTACGCCATCATGGAGCGGGCAAAAGACATCGCCATGGTGCCGGCCGGCTTCCGCTGGAACGATCTCGGCTCGTGGCAGTCGCTGCTCGATGTCGGCCCTGCCGACGCCAAGGGCAATGTCGTCGTCGGCGATGTCGTCGCTATCGACTGCGAGAACTCCTACATCAGAAGCGACGGACGGCTGTTGTCGGCGATCGGCATGAAGGACGTTGCCATCGTCTCGACGGCGGACGCCACCTTTGTCGCTCCCGTCAGCCATAGCCAGCACGTGAAGAAGATCGTCGAGCAGCTGGAGAAATCGGGCCGGCTGGAAACCAGGTTCACGCCTGCGCATGACCGCGTGATCGAAAGCGGCGCCTGGCGGCGGCGTGTGCATCACTGGCTGTTCGAGGAGACCTTGCCTCTCTGGTCGACGGTTGGCGTCGATGAACGCCACGGCGGTTTTCATGAGGCGCTGGGTTTCGACGGCAATCCGCTTTTGAAGCCCAAGCGCATGCGCACCACCGCCAGACAGGTCTATGCCTTCGCCGTAGCCAAGGCGCGTGGTTGGGATGGTCCGGCCGACCGCCTGATTAGCCATGGCATTGCCTTCATGGCCGGCAAGGGCCGCACCGATCGCGGTGGCTGGGTGCGCACGCTCAATGTCGACGGCTCCGTCGCCGACGCCACCGAGGATGCCTACGACCATTCCTGCGTGCTCTTGGCACTGGCGCATGCGCATATCAGCGGCCACCCGGATGCGCTGCGGCTGGGTGAGGAAACCTTCTCGTTCCTCGATACACATCTCGAGGACAGCCGCATGACCGGGTTTCTCGAAACGCCCGACGGCGAGGGCGAACGGCACTCCAACCCGCATATGCATCTGCTCGAGGCCTTCCTGGCCTGGTACGAGGCGACCGGCGACCGTACCTATCTGCGCCGCGCGGCGCGCATCATCGACCTCTTCCGCAGCCATTTCTTCGATGCCGAGAGCTGGACGCTGGGCGAATTTTTCGACTCCGGATGGAAGCCGGCCGCCGGCGAGAGGGGCACATGGACCGAGCCCGGCCATCATTTCGAATGGGCCTCGCTGCTTACGGATTTTGCCGCCCGCAGCGGCCAGAGCGAGTTGAGCAATTTTGCCCGAAAACTCTATGCATCGGCCATCGCCAACGGCCTCAACCGCGCCACCGGCCTCGCTTATGGCGCGGTCTCCCGGCAAGGCATGCCGCTCGACCTCGTGTCGCGCAGCTGGCCACAGGCCGAAGCCATCAAGGCGGCGATAGCGCTGGATGGTTCTGGCGGCCCCGACCTCAAACCGGAGATCGAGGCTCGCGTCGGCCGCCTGTTCCGCTGGCACATCGACCCAGCGCCGCTCGGCCTGTGGATCGACCGCATCGACGAACGCGGCCGCTCATTGGCATCCGATGTGCCGGCCAGCATTTTCTACCACCTGGTCTGTGCGCTGACGCAGTATCTGGATGGGACGGCGGAGGGGTGAGCCCTAATACGGGCTCGCCACATCCCCCGTCTCCACATACACCGCCTTCAGCTGCGAATAGAGCGACATCGCGGCGAGTGAATTCTCGCGCCCGATGCCGGACTGCTTGACGCCGCCGAACGGAATTTCCACCGGCGTCAGATTGTAGGCATTGATCCAGCATGTGCCGGCCTGCAACTCGGCGATCACCCGATGGGCGCGCTGCAGATCGCGGGTGAAGACGCCGGCGGCGAGGCCGAACTCGGTGTCGTTGGCGCGGTCGATCACCTCGTCCTCGCCGTCGAACTTCAGCACGCTCATCACCGGGCCGAAAATCTCCTCACGCGCAATGCGCATGGTGTCGGTGACACCGGTGAACACCGTCGGCTCGACGAAGAAGCCGCGATCGAAACCCTGCAGCGCCGGCACGTTGCCACCGCAGGCGAGCGTCGCGCCATCCTGCTGGCCGGCCTTGATGTAGGAAACGACCTTCTCCTGCTGCGCCTTGTTCACCAACGGTCCCATCTGCGTCTCCGGATCGAGCGGATCGCCGATGCGGATCTTTTTCGTGCGTTCGACCAGCCGGTCGACGAAACGGTCATGGATGCCGCTCTGCACGAAGACGCGCGTGCCGTTGGAACATATCTGGCCCGTGGAATAGAAATTGCCGAGCATGGCGCCGCCAATGGCGTTTTCGAGATCCGCATCATCGAAGACGATCAGCGGCGACTTGCCGCCGAGTTCCATCGTGGCGTGCTTCATCTTCGAGCCGGCAAGCGACAGCACCTTGCGGCCGGTCGGCACCGAGCCGGTCACCGAGACTTTTGCAACGACATCATGGCCGACCAGGCCGGCGCCGACATCGCCATAGCCCTGCACAACGTTGAACAGCCCGTCGGGCAGGCCGGCTTCCGAGTAGATTTCGGCCAGCGCCAGCGCCGACAGCGGGGTATTCTCCGACGGCTTGAACACCATTGCATTGCCCATGGCGAGCGCGGGCGCGGATTTCCAGCCGGCGATCTGGATCGGATAGTTCCAGGCGCCGATGCCGACGCACACACCGAGCGCCTCACGCCTCGTATAGGCAAAGGGTCCGCCGAGATCGATGGCCTCACCATTGAAGGCTGCGACCGCACCGCCGAAATATTCAAGGCAGTCGGCGGCCGAGGGCGCATCTGCTACCAGCGTTTCCTGGATCGCCTTGCCGGTATCGAGTGTCTCGATGCGGGCGAGGTCGGCGTTGCGGGCGCGCAGAATGTCGGCGGCGCGGCGCAGAATGCGGCCGCGCTCCACCGGCTTCATCCGCGCCCAGGCGGGCTGCGCCGCGCGTGCGGCTTCGATCGCCAACTCCAGCACATTCGGCGTCGCCGAATGCAGCGTGGCAATGATCTCACCGGTCGCCGGATAGATCACCGGCAGCGGCGCGCCGCCTTCGTCCTCGATGTAGCGGCCGTTGACATAGTGCGATGCCGTTGGCTGGGCGCGCATATGAATTCTCCAATGATCTTCGCTGGACAATGCCCTATCGATCGGCGACCTGCCAGCGTGGATTGATCCAGGGTTCCAGGTTGGACGGCGCCAGCGGCGTGCGGCCGAGAATGTGGTCGGATGCCTTCTCGCCGGTCATGATCGACGGCGCGTTCAGGTTGCCGTTGGTGACGCGCGGGAAGATCGAGGAGTCCGCGACACGCAAGCCCTCGACGCCGATGACGCGGCATTCCGGATCGACGACGTTCATCAGGTCGTCGGCACGGCCCATCTTGCATGTGCCGCAAGGGTGGTACGCGCTTTCGGCATGATCCCGGATGAAGGCGTCGAGATCCTCGTCCGACTGGACGTGCGAACCCGGCGATATCTCCTTGCCGCGAAAGCTGTCGAAAGCCTTCTGGCCGAAGATTTCCCGGGTCAGCCTGATGCAGTGGCGGAACTCGGTCCAGTCGTCTGGATGCGACATATAATTGAAGCGGATCACCGGCGTCGCTTTCGGGTCGGGCGAGCGCAGCGTCACCGAGCCGCGCGACTTCGAGCGCATCGGCCCGACATGCGCCTGGAAGCCATGTGACTTCGCCGCCGCCTTGCCGTCATAGCGCACCGCCGCCGGGATGAAATGGTACTGGATATCGGGGTAGTCGACGCCGGCTTGAGAGCGCACGAAGGCCGCCGCCTCGAAATGGTTGGTGGCGCCGAGGCCGGTCTTTAAGAACAGCCATTGCGCTCCGATCAGCGCCTTGGAGAAGGGGTTGAGCACCGAGTTCAGCGTGATCGGCTGTGTCGATTCCTGCTGGATATAGAGCTCCATATGATCCTGCAGATTGCGGCCGACACCGGGGCGGTCGGCAATCACCTCGATCCCGTTTTCGGCGAGATGCGCGGCCGGGCCGATGCCGGACAGCATCAGGATCTTGGGCGAATTGATCGACGACGCTGCGACAATCACCTCACGCCGTGCCTTAACGACTTGAATCTGTTTGTGAGCTTCGATCTCGACGCCGACGGCGCGTTGATTCTCGATGATCACGCGGCGCGCGAAGCCTTTGACCACGCTGACATTTTGCCGTTTGAGAGCCGGCTTCAGATAGGCCGATGCCGCCGACCAGCGGCGGCCGCCACGGATGGTCTGCTCCATCGGCCCGAAACCTTCCTGCTTCGAACCATTATAGTCATCGGTCAGTTCGAACCCGGCCTGTCGGCCGGCCTCGACGAAGGCGCCGTAGAGCGGATTGCGGCGCGAGCCGCGCTGGACATGCAGCGGGCCGCCATGGCCGCGCCAGCCTTCCTCGCCGCCGTCATTGTCCTCCATCCGCTTGAAGTAGGGCAGCACGTCGGCAAAACCCCAGCCGGTCGCGCCCTCTTCGGCCCAATGGTCGAAGTCGCGGGCGTGGCCCCTGACATAGACCATGCCGTTGATCGAGGACGAGCCGCCGATCACCTTGCCGCGCGGCGTTGCCAGCACGCGGCCGCCGAGATGCGGCTCCGGCTCGCTGGCAAAGCCCCAGTCGTAGAGGCTCATGTTGAGCGGGATGGACAGCGCCGATGGCATCTGGATCAGCGGCCCGATATCGGTGCCGCCGAACTCGATGACGATCACCGAATGCTTGCCGTCTTCCGACAGCCGGTAGGCCATGGCCGAGCCGGCGGAGCCGGAGCCGATGATGACGAAATCTGCTTCAAGCATTCATATGCGCCATGAAATCGGCGAGCGAGACATTGCCGCCGGTAGCCACAACCAGGACGGTTTTACCCGCCACATCCACCGTGCCGTCGAGCAGTGCCGCCAGCGACGCCGCGCCTGACGGCTCCAGCACCAGCTTCATCCGCTCGAAAGCGATCTTCATGGCGCGCCGGACCGAGGCGTCGTCGACAGTGATGCCGCGCACGCCGGCGGCCTTGACCGCCGCGAAGGGCGCATCGCCCGGCCGCCGCGACATCAGCCCGTCGCAGATCGACTTCGGCGCGATTGGCATGGTCTCGATGGTGCCATGCGCCAGCGATGAACCCATGCCGTTGAACCCTTCCGGCTCGACGCCGATGACTTCGGTTCCCGGTGACAGATAGTGGAAGGCGAGCGACACGCCGCCGATCAGCCCACCGCCGCCGACCGAGCAAAACAACAGGTCAGCGCTGGCACCCTTCGCCTCGAGTTGCTCGAGCGCTTCGAGCCCGGCGCCGGCCTGGCCGGCAACGATCTCAGGATCGTCGAATGGATGCAGCAAAGCCAGCCCTTCTGTCTCGGCGATCTCGCGCGCCTTGGCGGCAGCGACCTCTTCACGGGCGCGATCGCCATGATCGGTCAGCACAACGCGCGCGCCATAGCCAGCAGTGGCATCGCGCTTGGCGGCCGGCGCGTCGATCGGCATGACGATGGTGACGGGAATGCCGAGCGCCTGGCCCGCGGCCGCCAGCCCTTGCGCGAAATTGCCCGAGGAATAGGCGACGACGCCTTTCTTCGCTTCATCCGGTGACAGACGCTTCAGCCGCCAATAGGCGCCGCGCACTTTGAACGAGCCGGCCCATTGCAGCGATTCCGGTTTGATGAAAACGCGCGCCGCACCCGTCTCCTTGGCGAGTGCCGCCGATTCCAGCAAAGGCGTGATCTGCGTCGCCTGCGAGGTGACCGCATAGGCCTGCTTGAGGTGATCGAGGGAAGGGACAAGAATGGTCATCATTCGCCTCGCGGATACCGTTTGCTTTCCTCGAGATTGTCGAGGTTCATGTGGTTGCGCATGTAGCGCTCAGAGGCCTTTTGCAGGGGCTGGAAATCCCAGGGGTAGTAGGCGCCGTTGCGTAGCGCGGGGTAGACAACCCAGCGGCGCGCCTGGCTCTCACGCACGGCCGCGTCGAAACCCGCCATGTCCCAGCGCGCCCGGACCGTTCTCGTGAAAGCAGCCACAAGCTCGCCATGCGCCGGATCGGCGGCGAGATTGACGCGCTCGAGCGGATCGGCTTCGAGGTCGAACAGTTGCGGCGGGTCGAGCTCGCAATGGATGAATTTGTAGCGGCCGTCGCGGATCGCGACCAGCGGCGCGTAGGAGCCTTCCGCGGCATACTCCAGCAGCACAGGTGCGGTGCGCTGCGCGCCCTTGGTGAGCGGCAGCAGCGACTGGCCGTCGGTCCATGGCGCGATCGCGCTCATGTCGATGCCGGCGAGATCGCATAGCGTCGGCGTGACGTCGAGATTGGAGACCGGCGCCTCGATCACCCCGGCCGGAACGCCCTTGCCGGCGATCATCAGCGGCACGCGGGCCGAACCCTCGAAGAAGCTCATCTTGAACCAGAGGCCGCGCTCGCCCAGCATGTCGCCGTGATCCGAGCAGAACAGGATGGTTGTGTCGTCGGACATGCGTGTCCGCTTCAGTACGTCCAGAAGCTCGCCGAGCTTGTCGTCGACATAGGAGATGTTGGCGAAATAGCCGCGTCGCGAGCGACGGGCCTGCTCCGGGGTGATCTCGAAGGACGGATAGTCGCTGGCATGGTAGAGCCGCTGCGAATGCGCGTCCTGGTCGTCATGCGCGATGAACCCGGTTTCCGGATCCAGCGCCTGGCAGTGCTCGTAGAGGTCCCAGTACTGCTTGCGCGCCACATAGGGATCGTGCGGATGCGACAGCGAAACTGTCAGGCACCAGGGCCGGTGTTCCGCGTCGTCCTGATCGCGCGAAAGCTGGTACAGCTTCTGCGTCGCCAGGAACACGACCTCGTCGTCATATTCCATCTGGTTGGTCGTCTCGGCGATGCCCGCTCCTGTCACCGAACCCAGATTGTGGTACCACCATTCGATGCGCTCGCCGGGCTTGCGATAATCCGGCGTCCAGCCGAAATCGGCAGGATAGATATCTGTCGTCAGCCGCTCCTCGAAACCATGCATCTGGTCCGGCCCGACGAAATGCATCTTGCCCGACAGGCAGGTGTAGTAGCCGGCGGCGCGCAGATGGTGGGCGAAGGTCGGGATCGAGGAGATGAATTCGGCGGCATTGTCATAGACCCCGGTGCGCGACGGCAACTGACCGCTCATGAACGAAGCGCGGCCCGGCGCGCAGAGCGGCGACGCGGTGTAGTTGTTGGCAAAGCGTGCCGAACGCGCTGCCAGTGCCTTCAGATGCGGCGCGTGCAAAAAGTCCGCCGGCCCATCGGGAAACAAGGTGCCGTTGAGCTGATCGACCATGACGATCAGTATGTTGGGTCGCTTGCCAGTCACTGTCGCCCGCCGAGTTTGGTTTCCAGATAATCCTCGACCAGCGCGATCGCGGTGGCTGCGTCCGGCACGCCGTCCTTCAGCGCGCGCCTGATGTAGAGGCCGTCGATCAACGCTGCGGTTGCTTCCGCCGCGCGGTCGGCTTCGTGCCTGGCCAGGATGCCGGTCAGCCCGCTCATCAGGTTGGAATGCAGCCGCCTCGCATAGACCCTGAGCAGCCGGCGCAAGGCCGATGATTTCTGCGCCTCGACATAGAAGGCGAGCCAGGCAGCGATGGTTTCCGGCCGGAACTGGATGTCGGAGAAGTTGACGGCCACAACGGCCGAAACGCGTTCGCGCGGCGAACCGGCCGATTGCAGCGCGCGCCGCATGTCGATCGTCAGTTCGGCCAGTATGTGCCGCATCGTCGCCAACAGCAGTTCGTCCTTGGCGCCGAAATAGTGGTGCGCCAATGCCGACGACACGCCGGCGCGGCCGGCGATTTCCGACATGGTCACGTCAAGCGAGCCGCGCTCACCGATCGCCGAGATCGTCGCGTCGATGAGCGCCTTGCGGCGCAACGGCTCCATTCCGACTTTCGGCATTGTTGTTCCCGGCTCCTTGCCCGCAGATTATTTTTTATTGATCCGTCAATCAACAAAAAATCGACTCGATTGCAGCCTGCACCAAGCGATTGTCGGCTTGCGGCCCTTTTCGACGAGGGCGGGATTGTTTATATTTGAACAATAAAGGCGAAGTGCGCCATATGAGCCCATGTTAGGCTGGCGCCAAGGATGGAGACCGCCATGACCGCATGCATCGTTGGCTGGGCGCATTCGCGCTTCGGCAAGCTCGAAGGCGAGACGCTGGAAGGGCTGATCACCAAGGTCGCGGTCGACGCGCTGGACCATGCCGGCATCGGCCCGGATGAGGTCGACGAGATCGTCCTCGGCCACTTCAACGCCGGCTTTTCCCCGCAGGATTTCACCGCCAGCCTGGTGCTGCAGGCCGACGACCGGCTGCGCTTCAAGCCGGCGACCCGCGTCGAGAATGCCTGCGCCACCGGCTCTGCCGCGGTCCGCCAAGGCATCCGCGCCATCGATGCCAATGCAGCGCGCATCGTGCTGGTGGTCGGTGCCGAGCAGATGACGACGACGCCCGGTCCCGAGATCGGCAAGAACCTGCTCAAGGCGTCCTATTTGCCGGAGGAGGGCGACACCCCTGCCGGTTTCGCCGGGGTCTTCGGCAAGATCGCGCAGGCCTATTTCCAGCGCTATGGCGACCAGTCGGATGCGTTGGCCATGATTGCCGCCAAGAACCACAAGAACGGCGTCGACAATCCCTATGCGCAGATGCGCAAGGATTTCGGTTATGAATTCTGTCGTCAGGAGAGCGAGAAGAATCCCTTCGTCGCCGGTCCGCTCAAGCGCACAGACTGCTCGCTGGTCTCCGATGGTGCCGCTGCCCTCGTGCTGGCCGACACGTCGACGGCGCTGAAGATGCGCCGCGCCGTCGCCTTCCGCGCCAACGAACACGTCCAGGATTTCCTGCCGATGTCGAAGCGCGACATCCTGTCGTTCGAGGGCTGCGAGCAGGCCTGGAACCAGGCGCTGAAGAAGGCCGGCGTGACGCTCGACGATCTTTCCTTCGTCGAGACGCATGACTGTTTCACCATTGCCGAACTGATCGAATATGAGGCGATGGGCCTGGCCAAGCCCGGCGAAGGCGCAAAACTGGCGCTGGACGGCACGACCGCCAAGGACGGCCGGCTGCCGGTCAATCCATCCGGTGGGCTGAAGGCCAAGGGCCACCCGATCGGCGCCACCGGCGTGTCGATGCATGTGCTGTCCGCCATGCAATTGACCGGCGAGGCCGGCGGCATCCAGGTGCCCGGCGCCAAGCTCGGCGGCATCTTCAACATGGGCGGCGCTGCCGTCGCCAACTACGTTTCCATTCTCGATCGGATCAGATAAACCGCCCTGCATTTGCGGGAGGTGACATGACAAATCCGGTTCTGGTCGAGGTCTTGCGCGGCGCGATCGTCGAGAGCGCCCATCGCGGCGCTGTCGCGGTCTTCGATGGTGACGGCAAGCCGGTCCTGGAGATCGGCGATACGGCGCGCCCGGTGTTTCCGCGCTCCGCGGTCAAGGCGATCCAGGCACTGCCTTTGGTCGAAACGGGTGCTGCCGATGCGTACGGCTTCGGCGACCGCGAACTGGCGCTGGCCTGCGCCTCGCATTCGGGCGAGCCGGCGCATGTCGAACTGGCGCAGGCGATGCTGGCCAAGGCCGGCCTCGACAAATCGGCGCTGGAGTGCGGCGCGCATTGGCCTTCCAGCCATGGTGCGGAGATTGCACTGGCCCGCGCCGGTGGTTCGCCAAACCCACTGCACAACAATTGCTCCGGCAAGCATTCCGGCTTTCTCTGCACCTGCGTGCACTCGGGCATGGCCCACCAGGGCTACGTCAAGGCCGGCCATCCCTTTCAGGAGATGGTACGAGACGCCATGCAGGCGGTGACCGGCGCTGCCCACGATGCCAATGACCGGGCCATCGATGGCTGCTCGATCCCGACCTACGCCGTGCCTCTGAAAAGCTTCGCGCTGGGCTTTGCCCGCATGGCGACAGGCAGGGGCTTTGGCCCTGAGCGCGCCAAGGCCGCCAAACGTTTGCTGTCAGCCTGCATGGCCGAACCTTTCCTGGTTGCCGGCACCGGCAAGGCGGACGTCGCGCTGATGCAGGCCGCGCCCGGCCGCATCTTCGTAAAGACCGGCGCCGAGGGCGTCTATTGCGCCGCCGTTCCGGAGCTTGGCCTCGGCATTGCGTTGAAATGCGATGATGGCGCCGGCCGCGCCGCCGAGGTCATGATCGCAGCGGTGCTGGCAAAACTTCTCAGCGCCGACGAGGCGCTGGCGGCAAATCTTCTGGAGCAGACCAATCCAGCAATCGAAAGCCGCATCGGCGCCAAAGTCGGCTCGCTACGCCCGACCGCGGCGCTTAGCTGACGCGGTTTCGCTCGACCATCAGATGCGCATAGCCGGTATCGCTTGACCGCGCGAGGTCGCCGGTCGCCGGTTCGGCCCAGCGCTGACCGATGATGGCGCCGTTCTTGGCACCGTCGATGACATTATCGGAAATGATGGCATTTCCTGCGCCCTCAACGACCGTGACGGCAATGCCGGTCCCAGCCTTGCGGATGATGTTTCCCGTCGCAACCACATTGCGCATGTAGGCGCCCCAGCCGATCTGCATGCCGTAGAGCGGCGCGTTCTCGATGACGTTGCCCGAGACGGTGGTGTCGGCCTCGACGCTGATACCGACGCCGAAGCCCGGCGCATCGGCGGGGTAGGGGCCTGTGGTCGAGAGATTGCGCACGATGTTGTTCGAGCACACGCCCATGCGGCCGCCCTCGTTGAAATTGACGATCGAAATGCCGTTGGCCGCACCATCGACGATGTTGTTGCCGATGATGGCGCCTTCGAAGGAGAATTCGGAATAGAGCGCGGTTTCGCCCGAACGCGAGCAGGTGTTGCCGGTCACCTGCAGATTGCTGGAGCTGTTGGCGCGGATCGCCGAAAAGGCGCAGTCGGAGACGATGTTGCCTGTAATGGAGACATTGCCGGCGCGGAAGGCGTTGATGCCGTTGCCGTTCTGGCCCGTGCCGCCGCTGCGCGCAGCGATCCGCTGGACACGGTTGCCGCTGACGACGGTACCGTCTTCGGCCTGTTGCCAGCGATGCACGAGAATGCCGCCATTGCCGCAGTCGGACACGATATTGTCGGAGATCGCCAGGCCGGCCGCCTCGACGGAATAAATACCGGCGTCAGGTGCCCCCGTTATTTCGGAACGCTCGACGCGGCCCGCCGCATGCTCGAGCGCCAGCCCGTGCTTGCTGCTTCCGGTGATCTGACAATTGTCGATGACGAGATGAGCGACGCGACGCAGATCGAGCAGACCCTGCGCATCATCGGCCAGCCAGCTGTTCGCGCCGTCGAAGACCAGCCCTGCGAGTTCGATATGCTCGGCCTGTTCGGCCATCAGCAGACGGCCACCACCGCCATAGAGAACGCGTGAGGCGCCGGGCACGCCGGAGAGCCTGACACGGGCGGGCAAGGTCAGGTTGGATACCAAATAGTTTCCGGGCGGCAGGAACACCGGCATGTTGCCTTCGCTGGCCTCGGCAAGCATCCGGGCGAAGGCCTTGCTCTGGTCGTCCGCTGCGTCCGGCTGCACGCCAAGCTCGGCGGCGTCGATCGAGCCACGCGTTGCCGTCTTTGCCGAGGCCTTGCCCAGCGAAAGACCGAGCATGGCAAAGCCAGCCGTTCCCTTCAGCAGCGCTCGTCTGTTCAACATCGGCACATCCCTTGCGATCGCCCGGCTAACCGCAGAATCGTGCCAGCCGCAGCGGTGTTCGCCCGGCCATAGTCCGGCCAATGACCGGGCTCGGCAAGTGGCTTGTACAGTCGCCGAAGCGGGCCTAAGCTTATCCGATGAGCCGAGCTTTTACGCGCGAGGAAGACAGCGAAAACGCCATTGCCGGCATTGGCGAGCGGCCGATCAGCCCGCACCGCAATCTGGTCACGGAGCGCGGGCTGGCGCAGATCGAGGAAAATCTTGCCGATCTGCGCGACATACTGGCCAAAGCCGAGCGAAAAGCCGATCGCGAGCGTATTGCCGTCGTCTCGCGCGACCTGCGCTACTGGACCGCGCGCCGCGAAAGTGCCGAGCTTTCCGTACCCGAACCGGGCAGCGACCAGGTGCGTTTCGGCATGGGCGTCACGCTGGAAAGCGATGACGGCAAGAAGGTGCACTGGAAGATCGTCGGCGAGGATGAAGCCGATCCGTCAAAGGGCAGCATTTCCCACGTCTCGCCAATGGCGGTGGCGCTGTTCGGCAAGAAGGTCGGCGACGTGGCAAGCGTCAACGGCAAGCAATGGGAAATCGTCAAGCTTTCGGACAACTGATGCCGGCCGTCAGGAGCTGCTACACAGCCAGCTTTTGCAGTTCAGCCTCGTATTCATCCATGGTGGCGCGGGCAGTACGCATCTGCCGTTCCACATCGGTACTTTCCACCGGCGTCAGAACAATGCCGCTACCGGTTTCGATGATCTCGAGTTGATCGCCCAATTGCAGTTTCAGGCCGTCGAGAATTTCTCGCGGCAAGATCAACGCGCCTGATCCGTCATGGAGCCTGTGGACAGCAGTCTTCACGCCTTTTGATTGCATTAGACACTGTGACACAACTTTGAGTTGCAGAAAAGCGGTGTTTGGTTCAGCCCGCCAGCAGCCGATCCAGCAGCCGATCCGCCGCTTCCGGGATGACCGTGCCCGGCGGGAAGATTTCCGCTGCCCCGGCTTCCAGCACCGCGTCGTAATCCTGCGGCGGGATGACGCCGCCGGCGACGATCAGTATGTCGGCGTGGCCGAGCTTCTTCAGCGTATCGCGCAGTTCGGGGATAAGCGTAAGATGTCCCGCCGCCAGCGACGAGGCGCCGATGATATGGACGTCCTGCGCGACCGCCAGCTTGGCGATCTCTTCCGGCGTCTGGAACATCGCGCCGACAGTGACGTCGAAACCGAGATCGGCGAAGGCCGTGGCGATGACCTTCTGGCCGCGGTCGTGGCCGTCCTGTCCCATCTTGGCGACCAGGATGCGCGGCTTACCGCCGGCCTTCTTCTCGAAGGCTTCCAACTTCTGCAGCAGCCTGTCGACCGTCAGATTGTCGCCAAGTGCGTTGCGATAGACGCCGGAGATCGTCTGCACCGAGGCGACGTGACGGCCAAAGACCTTTTCCAGCGCCAGCGAGATCTCGCCAACGGTGGCGTTGGCGCGCGCGGCGCGGATGGCGAATTCCAGCAGGTTTTCGTTACTCTGCGCGGCGCGGGTCAGCGCATCGAGCGCGCTCTCGACCGCGCCGACATTGCGCGTGCCTTTCAGCTTCTGCAGCTTCGACAACTGCCGGGCCCTGACCTCGGCATTGTCGATCTTCAAGACGTCGACTTCGATGTCGTTCTCCGGCCGATGCGCATTGACGCCGACCAGCATCTGCTCGCCGGAATCGATGCGCGCCTGCGTGCGCGCCGCCGCCTCTTCGATGCGCAGTTTCGGGATGCCCTGCTCGGTCGCCGCCGCCATGCCGCCGAGGGCCTCGACCTCTTCGATGTGGGCAAGCGCGCGCGCCGCAAGATCATGCGTCAGCCGCTCCAGATAGGCCGAGCCGCCCCATGGATCGATGATGCGGGTGGTGCCGGATTCCTTTTGCAGGATCAGCTGCGTGTTTCGGGCGATGCGGGCGGAATGGTCGGTCGGCAGCGCCATCGCCTCGTCGAAGGAGTTGGTGTGCAGCGACTGCGTATGTCCCTGCGTCGCCGCCATCGCCTCGATCATTGTGCGGGTGATGTTGTTGTAAGGGTCCTGCGCCGTCAGCGACCAGCCGGAGGTCTGGCAATGGGTGCGCAGCGACAGCGAGCGTTCGTCCTTCGGCGCAAAATTCTTCTGCATCAGCGTCGCCCACAACAGGCGCGCGGCGCGGAGCTTGGCGACCTCCATGAAGAAGTTCATGCCGATCGCCCAGAAGAAGGAAAGCCGCGGTGCAAACCGGTCGATGTCGAGACCGGCGGCGACGCCCGCACGGGCATATTCGATGCCGTCGGCGATGGTGTAGGCGAGTTCCAGGTCCGCCGTCGCACCGGCCTCCTGCATGTGATAGCCGGAGATCGAGATCGAGTTGAACTTCGGCATGTGCTGGGAGGTGTAGGAGAAGATGTCCGACACGATCCGCATCGAAGGTTTCGGCGGATAGATGTAGGTGTTGCGGACCATGAACTCCTTCAGGATATCGTTCTGGATGGTGCCGGCGAGATCCTTCTGCGCAACGCCCTGTTCTTCCGCCGCCACGATGTAGAGCGCCATGATCGGCAGCACGGCGCCGTTCATGGTCATCGACACCGTCATTTCGCCGAGCGGGATGCCGTCGAACAATTGCCGCATGTCGAGGATGGAATCGATCGCCACGCCCGCCATGCCGACATCGCCTGATACGCGCGGGTGGTCGCTGTCATAGCCGCGATGGGTGGGCAGATCGAAGGCGACCGACAGGCCCTTCTGGCCGGCGGCGAGATTGCGGCGGTAGAAGGCGTTGGATTCCTCCGCCGTCGAGAAGCCGGCATATTGCCGGATGGTCCAGGGCTGCTGGACATACATTGTGGGGTAAGGCCCGCGCACGAAGGGCGGCATGCCGGGATAGGTGTCGAGATGGGTGAGCCCCTTGAGGTCGCCCTGCGTGTAGAGATGCTTGACGGCAATGCCTTCCGGCGTCAGCCGCTGGCCCTTGACCTCGACGGGCGCGCGCCGTGGCGCCGACCAGCCGATCTCTGAGAAATCCGGGATCACGGTGCGGCTCCGATTGACTGGTCGATGCGAACCGGAAACAGGGCTTCGCAAACCGCCACGCCCTCGGTGAAGGGAGGCCGCCGCTCGGCCGCCAGCGTCTCGACCGGGACCTCGCTTTTCGCCGGGTAAAGCGTGGTGCCGATGATTGCTCGTTCACCCGACCGGTAGGCCTCGGCGCGGCGCTCGGATGCTGCCTTGACGCGCTTCTGGATATGGCCTTGCTGCAGGCTCACCAGAACGCCGCCTTCCGCCTCGATCCTCTGGAATTCTTCCCACGCCGCTTCGCAAAGGCCCAGCGTCAGCGCCTCGACCGCGCCCGAGCCATAGGCGGGGTCGGCGACGTGGTCGATATGGCTTTCATTGGCCATGATCAGCTGTGCGTTGCGGGCGACACGGCGGGCAAACGGTGCCGGCAGGCCATGAGCGATCGTATGCGGCAGGATGGAGATCGAATCGGCGCCGCCGGCGGCCGCGGCAAAGCCTGCGATCGCAGTGCGTAGAATATTGGTCTCGGGGTCGGCTGCCGTCATCATGCGGAACGACGTCTCGGCATGGATGTTGGCGGTGGAGGCCGGGATCGAGCACGTCTCCTGGATCCGCGCCCACAGCCTGCGCAAGGCTCTGAGCTTGGCCGTCGACAGGAACTGGTCCTGGTCGACGCTCAGCGCAAAGCCGATATGCGGTGCGGCATAGACAAGCGGCTGGCGCGCGTCCTCGAACATTCTGAGATAGGAGACCGCGGAGGCAAGCATGGTGCCGAGTTCCTGCGCCTCGGTGGCGCCGGCATTGTGGAAGACGCGCCCGTCGGCCTCGAGCAGCACGCCTGGCACGCCCAGCGAAAAGAAATGCGCCAGCGATTGCGGCATCGATGCCTGCAACGCCTCGATCGACATCCGCAAGCGCCCGGTTCCGGCGAAGATCGCCGCCGGGTCGATTCCGAAGGAGAGGTTGAGCTTCGTCGGGTCGGAGCGGCGCTTGCTCAGGAACGCCACCAGCCAGTCGGCCACGGCGCGGCTCCAGGGATGGGCGTCGATGCGGATCTGCGTGCGGTTGAGCGGTATGCCGTCCAGCACCGTCTCCAGCGCCTGCGCGGTCCTCGGCAGGCCATAGCCGAACGCATTCGGGGCGCCTTCGAAGACCAGCGACAATCCCGTCGCGCCTTGCGCAACATCGTCGAGAGCCTGCGCCTTGGCACGGCCGATATCGGGATCATCGATGCGCTGGCTTACGATCCAGGGCGATCTGGGATTGGCGCGAACAAGCGGTTCGGCGCCAGCAGCGCGGTCGTAGAGCGGCTCTATGCGAAGGGCGTCGTCGGTATGCGAGACCAGTTTGTCCTCGAAGAAGGCGCCGGCAAGCGCCTTTTCGGCCAAGGCCAGCCAACGCTGGCGCTCTGCATCAGCGGGTTCGACACTCCTGGTCAAGGCTCCGGCGCCCATCCATGTTCCTCGTTCTTATGCGGCCGCACCAGCCTCAGCACTCCAGTCTACGGTTCCCCGCCCGATATCGCAATGCAATGCGCCTGCACGGACCCAATTCGGTCGGCTGACATATGTGTACCTGCGTGGACGAGCCATGAACGATTGCCAAACACCGGCAAAATCCGCAAGCTCCAAAAACCGATTTGGAGGATTGGTCCAATTTGGACAATTGGCCCAATCTGGATGAATGGCCAATCTGGATGAATAGCATTGTCGCTGTGCAACGGCCTCACTATACCGGCGGCAAAGGTCATTGGCTTTAACACATCAGTTTTCGGAGACTCCTAACCTATGGCCGACGACACCAGTATTTTCCTCGGCGCCAGCCGCAGGCCCGACGACAGCTACCAGCGCGCCGAACAGCTGCTGCTGCAATATGGCAACCGCCATGGCCTGATCACCGGCGCCACCGGTACCGGCAAGACGGTCAGCCTGCAGATCCTGGCCGAGGGCTTCTCTAATGCCGGCGTGCCGGTGTTCTGCGCCGATATCAAGGGCGACCTGTCCGGTATCGCCATGATTGGCAAGGCGCAGGATTTCCTGGTCAAGCGGGCCGAACAGGTAAAGCTCGACCCTTATGACTTCCAGGAATTCCCGGTCATCTTCTGGGATCTGTTCGGCGAGCAAGGCCACCCGATTCGAGCCACCGTTTCGGAAATGGGGCCACTGCTTCTGTCGCGGCTGATGAACCTCTCCGAAGCGCAGGAAGGCATCATGAACATCGCCTTCCGCATCGCCGACGAGGACGGCCTGCTGCTGCTCGACATGAAGGATCTGCAGGCACTGCTGGCCAACATCGCCGAGCGCGCCGACGAGATCAGCTCCCGTTATGGCAATGTCACCAAGCCGTCCGTCGGCGCCATCCAGCGCACGCTGCTGGTGCTGGAACAGCAGGGTGCGGCGCATTTCTTCGGCGAGCCGGCTTTGCGTATCGCCGACATCATGCGCACCACCCGCGATGGCCGCGGCGCCATCAGCGTGCTCGCTGCCGACAGACTGATGATGAACCCCAGACTCTACGCCACCTTCCTGCTCTGGCTGATGTCGGAGCTGTTCGAGGAATTGCCCGAGGTCGGCGACCCGGACAGGCCGAAGCTGGTGTTCTTCTTCGACGAGGCGCATCTGCTTTTCGACGAAGCGCCGAAGGTGCTGATCGACCGCGTCGAGCAGGTGGTTCGCTTGATCCGCTCCAAGGGCGTCGGCGTCTATTTCGTCACGCAGAACCCTTTGGATATCCCTGAGAAGGTTCTCGCCCAGCTCGGAAATCGCGTGCAGCACGCGCTGCGCGCCTACACGCCGCGCGAACAGCAGGCGGTGAGGACGGCCGCGGACACCTTCCGGCCCAACCCGGATTTCGATTGCGCCACCGCGATCACCCAGCTCGCCACTGGAGAAGCGCTGGTCTCGACGCTGGAGGCCAAGGGCGTGCCGTCCATGGTGCAGCGGACGCTGATCCGGCCGCCGTCGTCCAGGCTTGGCCCGATCACGGCGGACGAGCGCCGCAAGCTGATCGACCAGAGCCCGGTCGCCGGACAGTACGACCAGACCATCGACCGCGAATCGGCCTTCGAGATGCTGCAGAAGAAGGCCAGGGATTCTCAGGACGCGGAAGAACAGGCGCAGCAGGCCGACAGCGGCCGCTCGCGCTGGACCATTCCGGGCTTCGGCAATGACGATTCGCCGCCGCCGCAATCAGGCGGTCGCCGTGCACCGGCGCCGAGACCCTCGAACCGCCAGACCGTCGCCGAAGCCGCGATCAAGGCGGTGGTGCGGTCGGTCGGCTCGTCTGTCGGGCGCGCGATCGTGCGGGGGATTCTGGGGAGCCTGTCCAGGGGGCGGTAAAAACAGCATTAGCCGGCCAGGCTGATTTGAGGCAGTGGACGTCAAGCGTGCTGCCTGCCACCATGCCGCGTCGCGGACACCTCGATCGATGAAGCCCACGGCGTTCTGTAAGAGGTGGCAATGAACGTCCTCGTCGATCGAGTCGTGCTTCTGACCGGCAGCCTTGGCCCGCCTCGGCCGGACCTAGGCGGTGACGCCGACGCGAGCCGGCGCGCGCGTACCGATGCTCGACCGCCGATGCAGAGGACGGACCAGGGATTGCCTCGGAACTGGCCGCTGAGACAAGGGCGACGTTCATCGTCCGGGATCTCAACCGGCTTGCGGAGGCAGAAGCTGCCGCGGCGGCGCGGGCGGCTGGCGCGAGCGCTCGTCCTCAGTCGCGGGCGGGATAGCCCAAATCCTGCCGGCCAGCATTGTCGGTCCAGCGTCGGAACAACACGCTGGCGTTGACGCCGCCAAAGCCGAAGCCATTGGAGATCGCGTAGTCCATCTCCATTGGCCGGGCGCGGTTTGCGACGAAGTCGATCCCTTCGGCGGCTGGGTCGGGGGCGCCCAGATTGAGCGTCGGCGGTGCGACCTGATCCCTGAGCGCCAGGATAGTGAAGATGGCTCCAAGCCCACCGGCGGCTCCAAGCAAGTGTCCGGTCGCCGACTTTGTTCCGCTGACGGCTATGCCGAAATCCGTCCCGAAGAGGCTTCTGATCGCCGCGATTTCTCCCAGGTCGCCGACCGGCGTTGAGGTCGCGTGCGCGTTGAGGTGGCGCACCTCACGCGCCGAAATACCGGCCTGGGCAATCGCGATCTCCATGGCTCGACGCGCACCGTCGCCGTCCTCGGGACCGGACGTGACGTGGTGAGCATCCGCCGTCGTGCCGTAGCCGACGAGCTCGGCGAGCGGTTCGGCGCCGCGCGCAAGCGCGTGGCTCAATTCCTCGATGACCAGGATGCCGGCACCTTCGCCCATGACGAAACCGTCACGCGACATGTCGAACGGGCGGGAGGCCTCCTCGGGACGGTGATTGAAAGAGGTCGAAAGAGAGCGTGCCGCGGCAAACCCACCGAGACTGACCGTGTTTATGCAGGCTTCCGTCCCGCCGCACACCGCGATGTCGGCTTCATCGGCGCGGATGAGACGAGCCGCGTCGCCGATCGCCTGAATGCCGGCCGCGCACGCCGTCACCGGCGCGCCGAGCGGGCCTTTGAAGCCGTGACGGATCGAAATCTGTCCTGCTGCGAGGTTTACCAGGAAGGATGGCACCGTGAACGGTGAAAGACGTCGAACACCGCGCTGATCGACCGTTCGCACCGCTTCGGTTATGGCCGGGAACCCCCCAATCCCCGAGGCGATGATTGTCGCGGTGCGGACCCTGTCATCTTCCGAGACAGGCTTCCAGTTCGCCTGGGCAATCGCCTCTTCCGCCGCCGCCAGTGCGAAGAGAATGAAGCGATCGACCTTGCGCTGGTCCTTCGGAGCCAGGACGGTATTCGGATCGAAGCCCGCTTCGGGATCCTGTTCCAGGGAAGGAACCGTGCCGCCGATCTTCGCCGGCAGGTCTCCCACGACATCGTCCGGCAGCCTGCGGATGCCAGAGCGTCCGGCCAGCAGACGCGACCAGGAGGCTTCCACATCTGCGGCAAGGGGCGTGACCGCTCCCATGCCCGTAACAACGATCCGTCGCATCTATTCTCCTATCGCCTGGGTGCGTCGCAAGCGCTGCGTGCGGCTTTTAAGCCGCGACGGCTTCGCGAACCTGATCGATCGCGGCATCCAGAAAAGCCTGCGCGAGGTCGGGGTCGTTGACCGCCCGCGAGAGGAGCACCGCACCGACCATCGTCGAGAGAATGGCCATGGCCTTGCCGCTGGGCGCTTCGCCGTCCGCCTCGCCAATCCAGGGGCCTAGCATCCCGAGGTATTCCCCGATTCCCGCTTCGAATGACGCTTTCACCTCGTTGCCCTGTCTGGCGGCATCCGAACCGAGCGCCGCGACCGGGCAGCCATCCATCCTCTCTTCGCGATGCCCCTTACTAAGATAGAGGTCGATCACCGCGCCAAGCGGATCCTCCGGTTTCGCCGCGACGGCAGCCGACCATCTGCGAGTCGCGTGTTCCATCGCTCGCCTCGATGCCTGCGCTGCCAGATCCTCCTTGGAGTCGAACTGCTTGTAAAAGGCGCCTTGGGTCAGCCCGGCACCCTTCATCAGATCCTTCAGCCCGATACCGTCAAAGCCGTGCTCTCGAAATAGGCGGCTTGCCACATCGATCACGGTTTGGCGGTTCTGCTCAGCCTGACTGCGACTAACGCGCATGGTCGGTCTCCTTTTTTAGATTGCGTTCGTAATCAATAGCAGATATAGAGTGCGAATGCAATCTATTTCAACAGGAGGCAACGGGCGTGAAAAAGAGACTGATTATTGGGTTGGGGAGCATCCTGGTCGTGGGGCTCGGGGTGGCCGCATTCATTACGCTTCGCACGCAGACGGCCGCTGCCGCGGCTGATCCAAGGCAGGAACCTCCGATGGTCAGGCTGGTGACTGCGGTACCGGTGCCCGGATCCGACCGCGGCTTCACAGGTACAATTGCCGCGCGGGTGCAGAGCAATCTTGGCTTTCGCGTCCCCGGCAAGATCATCGAGCGCCTTGTAAATGTCGGTGAACAGGTCAAGGCGGGCCAACCACTGCTACGGATCGACGACACCGATCTGGCCCTTGCGCTCACCGCCAAGCGCAACGCTGTCGCCGCGGCACGCGCTGTCCTGGTTCAGACCAGTGCGGACGAAAAGCGCTATGCCGTTCTGGTCAAGAAGGAATTGGCTGCAACCCCGCAGCGCTACGAGCAGGCGAAGGCAGCACTTGATACCGCCACGGCACAGCTTGCAGCTGCGGAAGCGGATGCGAAGGTCGCGGAAAACGAGGCGGCCTATTCCGTCCTGGACGCGAACGCCGATGGAACGGTTGTCGAAACGCTTGGCGAGCCGGGACAGGTTGTCGCCGCGGGACAGACAGTGGTTCGGATCGCGAACGCCGGCCCCCGCGAAGCGGTGGTCGCGCTTCCCGAGACGATCCGACCGGCGATCGGCTCGGTAGCCGAGGCGAGCATGTATGGGGCCGATGGGCGGCATTTTACGGCGCATCTCCGGCAGTTGTCGGACGCCGCCGATCCCCAGACTCGTACCTATGAGGGCCGTTATGTGCTCGATGGTGAGGCCGCGGCAGCCCCGCTTGGCGCGACGGTAACCATCCGGCTTGCAAGCCCGGCGAGCCAACCGGAAGTGCAGGTGCCGCTGGGGGCCGTGCTGGATGATGGCCAGAAAACCGGCGTTTGGATCTTGGATGGCGCAACCTCGACCGTACACTTTCAGCCCGTCAAGCTTGTTCGTTTGACCAGCGAAACCGCCGTGATCTCCGGGCTTAGCTCGGGTGATTCGATTGTTTCGCTCGGCGCTCATCTCCTGCAGGAGGGCGCTCGTGTCAGGACTGCCTCTGAAAGCAGGAGCAACTGATGAGCCTCAATTTCTCCGCGATCGCCGTTCGCGAGCGAGCCGTCACCCTTTTCTTCATCATTCTGCTGGTTGCCGCCGGCGCCTACGCCTTCCTCAAGCTTGGACGGGCGGAGGATCCCAACTTCACCATCAAGACCCTGACGGTTACGACAGTATGGCCGGGCGCGACGGCGCGTGAGATGCAGGACCTCGTCGCCGAACCGTTGGAGAAGCGGCTTCAGGAGCTGACCTGGTACGATCGTGTGGAGACGACAACACGGCCGGGCTATGCGTATCTGACGGTCACGCTGAAGGACAGCACACCGCCATCCAGCGTGCAGGAGGAGTTCTACCAGGCCCGTAAGAAGCTCGGCGATGAAGCCCGCAACCTGCCCCCCGGCGTGTTCGGTCCCTTCGTCAACGACGAATACTCCGATGTCAGCTTCGCCCTTTATGCCATCAAGGCTAAAGGCATGCCGATGCGGGAGCTCGCACGGCAAGCCGAGACCATTCGCCAGGACCTTCTGCATGTGCCTGGCGTCAAGAAGATCAACATCCTCGGCGAACGTCCCGAGCAGATATTTGTCGAGTTTTCCTATGCCAAGCTCGCAACCCTCGGCGTGTCGGCACAGGACATCATTGCCGCCTTGCAGCGGCAGAACACCGTCACACCGGCGGGCTCGATCGACACAGAGGGGCCGCAGGTCTTCATCCGGGTCAACGGCGCCTATGACAGTATCCAAACGATCGCCGACACGCCGATCGTCGCCGCGGGACGGACCCTGAAGCTCTCCGACATCGCCGAGGTCCGGCGCGGCTATGAGGATCCTGCCACCTACGTCATCCGTCACCAGGGCGAGCCGACCATCATGCTCGCGGCGGTGATGCAGGAGGGCTGGAATGGTCTTGAACTCGGCAAGGCGCTGGAGGAGAGATCGGCGGCGATTGCACAAACGCTGCCTCTCGGGATGACGCTGGCCAAGGTCAGCGACCAGGCGGTGAACATCGGCTCGTCGGTCAACGAGTTCATGCTCAAATTCGCGATGGCGCTCGGCGTGGTGCTGCTGATCGCCCTGATCAGCATGGGTTGGCGCGTCGGCATCGTCGTGGCGGCCGCCGTTCCTCTGACGCTCGCCGTCGTGTTCCTCATCATGCTGGAAACTGGCCGGTTCTTCGACCGCATCACGCTCGGCGCCCTTATTCTGGCACTTGGACTTCTCGTCGACGACGCCATCATCGCCATCGAGGTGATGGTGGTGAAGATGGAAGAGGGTATGGACCGCATCAAGGCGGCGGCCTATGCGTGGAGCCACACCGCGGCGCCGATGCTCTCAGGCACGCTCGTGACGATCGCCGGGTTCCTCCCGGTGGGCTTCGCGCGCTCGACGGCCGGGGAATACGCCGGCAACATCTTCTGGGTCGTGGGGTTCGCCCTCATCGTCTCCTGGATCGTCGCTGTGGTCTTCACCCCTTATATGGGCGTCAAGATGCTGCCCGCGATCAAACCGGTCGAAGGCGGCGTCCACGCCATATACGACACACCGAACTATCGGCGCCTTCGCCGGCTCATCACCTTTGCCGTGCGCCACAAGATCGTGACCTGCGCTGCCGTCGGCATCGTCTTCGCACTTTCGGTTGTCGGCATGGGCAGCCTCAAGCAGCAGTTCTTCCCGACATCCGATCGCCCTGAAGTGCTGGTCGAGGTTCGGCTGCCGGAAGGCACCAGCATCGAGACGACGACCGCTACGGTCGAGAAGCTGGAACGCTGGCTTGGCGACCAACCCGAGGCCAAGATCGTGACCAGCTACGTGGGCCAGGGCGCTCCCCGCTTTTTCTTCGCGATGGCGCCGGAACTGCCGGATCCAGCCTTCGCCAAAATCGTCGTGCTGACACCGGACGCGGAGGCGCGCGAGGCCTTGAAGCACCGGCTGCGTGAAGCGGTTGCGACAGGGCTTGCCCCCGAAGCGAGCATCCGCGTCACGCAACTCGTGTTCGGACCTTACACCCCGTTCCCGGTTGAGTTCCGGGTCATGGGGCCCGATCCCGCGCAATTGTACGCCATCTCTGAAAAAGCCCTCGAGGTCATGCGGAGCGTCCCGGACGTGCGTCAGGCCAATCGCGACTGGGCCAATCGCACGCCAGTACTGCGCTTCATCCCGGATCAGGATCGACTGAACCTCATCGGCCTGTCGCCGTCGGAGGTGGCCCAGCAGCTCCAGTTCCTCCTCACCGGCATCCCGGTCACGCAGGTCCGCGAGGACATCCGCAATGTCCCGATCGTGGCACGCAGCGCCGGCGCAGAGCGACTGGATCCATCGCGTCTGGCGGATTTCTCCCTGATGAGCCGGGACGGCCGCCAGGTCCCGCTAGACCAGATCGGCCACTCGGAAATCCGTCTGGAGGAGCCGATCCTGAAGCGGCGTGATCGCACACCGGTCATCACGATCCGTTCGGATATCAATGAGGCGACCCAGCCGCCGGAGGTTTCCAAGCAGATCATGACGGCCCTTCAGCCGCTGATAGCATCCCTTCCGGCCGGCTATCGCATCGAATTGGGCGGATCTATCGAGGAGGCGGCCAAGGCCAACACCGCGCTGGGTAAGGTCTTCCCAGTCATGATCGCCGCCATGCTGATCGTCATCATACTTCAGGTGCGATCCTTCTCGACGATGGCGATGGTCATGCTGACGGCACCGCTCGGCCTCGTTGGCGTCGTACCGATGTTGCTGGTCTTCAACCAGCCCTTCGGATTCAACGCCATTCTGGGTCTGATCGGACTGGCGGGCATCTTAATGCGCAACACGCTGATCCTGACCGAACAGATCAAGGAGAATCGTGCCGCCGGCCTTGACAACTATCACGCCGTGATCGAGGCCACGGTGCACCGCACAAGGCCGGTGATCCTGACCGCACTTGCCGCTGTGCTTGCTTTCATCCCTCTTACCCACTCCGTCTTCTGGGGATCGATGGCCTATACACTGATCGGCGGCACGGCGGCGGGCACGGTGCTGATCCTGCTGTTCCTGCCCGCGCTCTATGTCGCTTGGTTCCGGATCAAGCCGACCGCGGATGAGATCCATGAGGTTTCGATGGAGGAACCGGACGTGCCAGCTGCAATGGCAGCTGAGTAGGGGCCGATTATCGCAGGAGACGGCTCCGTTGGCTTTGCGTTGACCCGCAGAGCCAACGGCAAGAACGACCGCTCTGGAGACATCCATGGATCGTCCAATCCGAATGCGAACTGATCCCGCGGAGATGCGTGCGCGCATCTTGGGGGTGGCGGATGAGCAGTTTCGCCGCATCGGTTTTCATAAAACGTCAGTGGCCGACATTGCCGCCAAGCTCGGCATGAGCACGGCAAACGTCTACCGTTTCTTCCCCTCCAAGGGTGCAATCATCGAGGCCATCTGCGGGCGTGTGATGGATGAGGTGGCAGAGTTCGCCTTTGTGATCGCGCGAACGGGCGCGCCAGCCTCGGAGAAACTCACCCTGCTTTTGACCGCGATTCACCATCACACCAAGACGACCCTGGTCAAGGAAAAGCGTATGCACGACATGATCGTCGCCGCCATGCGGGAAAACCGGGCGATCATCAAGGCGCATATCGAACAGATGGTAGGGATATTTGAGGCGATCATCCGCGAAGGCATTGAAACGGGAGAATTCAGGTTCGAAGATCCGGCGGAGGCGGCGCGCGCGGTCAAGACCGCGTTCACGCCGTTCTTCCATCCGGTACTGCTCGAGCACTGCCTTCAACACGGCGAAGACATCGAAGCGGGCATGCGCGAGCAGGTTCACTTTATCCTGAAAGCTCTGGGCAAGTTGGACCCAGCGGTGCACCACCAGAGCCGATGCAACCGTCGAATATAGAGTGACGCGCGGCCAGGTGCTGCCGAAGCTTCGGGCGTTTCTGGATTTTGGATACAGGCGAATCAATCAAACGTTTAGTGCTGGGCCTGCGACCAACCTAAACACGAAAGCGCCCAAAAAGGTTACCAGTTGAGCTGATCGAAACTCAACGAGGCCCAAGGCGGCGAAGGTCGCCGCCCCGCACCTCTTTCGGATCGGAAAATCCCGTTCGCCGCTCAGTTTACCGGGCCAAGCAGGACCGAACCGTCGGGCACGCCGCCGTCGATCGGGATGGCTTGGCGGTTTGCGCTCGCCACCATCGGCTGGCCGATGTCGGACGTTACGACCACCGGGCTCTTCGACGGTACGCGGTCGTAGAGATCGATGATGTCCTGGTTCATCAGACGCACGCAGCCCGATGAGACGGATTTGCCGATCGAGTTCCACTCCGGCGAACCGTGCAGGCGATAGAGCGTGTCGACATTGTCATGGAAGAGATAGAGCGCACGCGCGCCAAGCGGGTTCTTCAGCCCGCCGGGCATGCCGCCATTCTTGGCGCTGTACTGTTCCAGTTCAGGCTGGCGGGCGACCATCTCATCCGGCGGCGTCCATTTCGGCCACTTCTGCTTCCACTGGACGACGGCGTCTCCAGACCATTCGAAGCCGGCGCGGCCGAGGCCGACACCGTAACGGATCGCCTGGCCACCCTCGCGCACCAGATAGAGGAAATGGTTGGTCGTATCGACGATGATGGTGCCCGGCCGCTGGCCGGTCGGGTCGGGAACGATCTGGCGCAGGAACTGCGGGTCCATCTTCTTGATCGGGATGGCCGGCAGTTCGAAGCCGCTGTCCGACATTGGGCCGTACATCGTCGCGTAGTCGCCGAGCGGTGGCTCTTCATAGGTCGGCGGCGGCGGTTCGGCCGGCGGCGGCGCCGAGCCGGTGGTGGTGCAGGCGGAGACCGCAATCGAGGCGGCGCCAAGGGCTGCGGCGTTCAGGAAGCCGCGACGGCTCAGGCGATAGGGGTCGATTTCGGTCTTCAACATGGTTGCCTTTTTTAAAGTCTCAGATCGCAAGAAGGCGTGAATGCCTTCAGGCGGCGCAGTGTCGGCCTACCCCCCAATGCCTGGCGCGATAGGCGGTTCCGATTCTGGCCTGAGGGTGGACAAACAAAGGCGAAGCTGTGACCGTCCTGCCACTGTTGCTCCAAGGCAACAGAGCCCTTAGCCGCCTGTCAACAACCCTTCCAGCGACGGCAGGATAAGCGCCGGCGGAAAGTCCCTGTATTCCTCAGGCTGGTTGGCGCGGTTGATCCACACGGTGCGAAAACCGAATTTGGTCGCCCCGGCAATATCCCAGCGGTTGGACGACTGAAAGGAGACCGCACCTGGATAGAGGCGCCAGCCTGTCGCCACCATGTCGTAGGTCAACTGGTCGGTCTTGAAGCGCTTGACGGTATCGACGGAAAAGATGTCGTCCAGTACCTGATCGAGCGCCGCCGACCTGACCGCAGCTTCCAGCATCTCGGGCGAGCCGTTGGACAGGATTGCCAGCTTGGCGCCGGACGCTTTGAGCGCCTTGAGCACGGCGGGAACTTCCGGATAGCAGTCGAGCCGCCAATAGGCTTCGAGCAGCTTTGCCTTCAGTCCCTTGTCTGCTGAGGGAACCTTGCGCAGGGCGAAATCGAGCGCCTGTTCGGTGAGCTGCCAGAAATCGGCATAACCGCCCATCAGCGTGCGCACCCAGGAATATTCCAGCTGCTTGGCGCGCCAGATTTCCGACAGAAGCTGACCGTCCGGCCCGATCTCGCCGTCGTGACGGCGCACGGCGGCATGCACGTCGAACAACGTGCCGTAGGCGTCGAAAACGTAAGCCGCGTAATGCATGGCAACAGTTTTGAGGGCAGGCGGGGCAAGGTGCAAGCATCGATTGCAGTCCTGGTCGCTTTCTTGCGGCTCGCTGGCCTCAACAAAATCCGCCGGATGCCGGTTGACGGCGCCGGCCAAAGCATCTTCCAATGTCGGCAACAGGCAGCTTTGAAGCGGAACCGAACAATGACACTGGCGACTGCGGCGCTCTCGACGACATGGACCTTCCTCGACGGCGACTGGTACGAAGGCAACGTCGCGATCTTGGGGCCGCGCAGCCACGCCATGTGGCTTGCCACCAGCGTCTTCGACGGCGCCCGCTGGTTCGAAGGCGTCGCCCCCGACCTCGAGCTGCATGCCGCCAGGGTGAACGCGTCCGCGATCGCGCTCGGCCTGAAACCGTCGATGAGCGCCGACGAGATCGTCGGAATGACCTGGGACGGACTGAAGAAGTTTGACGGCAAGACCGCGGTCTACATCCGGCCGATGTACTGGGCCGAGCATGGCGGCTATATGGGCGTGCCGGCCGATCCGGCCTCGACCCGCTTCTGCCTCTGCCTCTACGAATCGCCGATGATCTCACCGACCGGCTTTTCGATCACCGTGTCGCCGTTCCGGCGGCCGACGATCGAGACCATGCCGACCAATGCCAAGGCCGGCTGCCTCTACCCCAACAATGGCCGCGCCATTCTCGAAGCCAAGATGCGCGGCTTCGATAATGCGCTGGTGCTGGACATGCTGGGCAATGTCGCCGAGACCGGAACCTCCAACATTTTCCTGGTCAAGGACAGCCATGTGCTGACGCCGGCGCCGAACGGCACCTTCCTGTCCGGCATCACCCGCTCGCGCACCATGACGCTGCTTGGCGATTACGGTTTCAAGACCACCGAAAAGATGCTGTCGGTACGCGACTTCCTCGAAGCCGACGAGATCTTTTCGACCGGGAACCACTCCAAGGTTGTGCCGATCACCCGCATCGAGGACCGCGATCTGCAGCCCGGTCCTGTAGCCAAGAAGGCGCGCGAACTCTATTGGGAATGGGCGCATTCGAAGCCTGTCGGCTGAGCCGTCGGCGCTTCGCCTGCCAGGCGTTCTTTTTTGACGCGGCATCCTGTCGGCAAAACCGTGTGACACTTTTCCGGAACCCGCTTAGAAAAGGAGCCGGCACTTCATTCCGGAGTTGTTCCAGATCAATCCAGCCCTATCTTAATCCGGTATTCACCCCGGGTTTTTCCATGAGGAGTATGACCGATGGCTTTTGAATTGCCCGCTTTGCCCTATGATTACGAGGCCTTGCAGCCCTACATGTCGAAGGAGACGCTGGAGTATCACCACGACAAGCACCACAAGGCCTATGTCGACAACGGCAACAAGCTCGCCGCGGAAGCCGGCCTTGGCGACCTGTCGGTCGAAGAGGTGGTCAAGCAGTCGTTCGGCAAGAATGCCGGCCTCTTCAACAACGCCGCCCAGCACTACAACCACATCCATTTCTGGAAGTGGATGAAGAAGGGCGGCGGCGGCAACAAGCTTCCCGGCGCCCTGCAGAAGGCGGTCGACGCCGACCTCGGCGGCTATGACAAGTTCAAGGCCGACTTCATCGCCGCCGGCACCACGCAGTTCGGTTCGGGCTGGGCCTGGGTCTCCGTCAAGGACGGCAAGCTGGCAATCTCCAAGACGCCGAATGGCGAGAATCCGCTGGTCCATGGCGCCTCGCCGATCCTGGGCGTCGATGTCTGGGAACATTCCTATTACATCGACTACCGCAACGCCCGGCCGAAATATCTCGAGGCCTTCGTCGACAGCCTGATCAACTGGGACCATGTCCTCGAACTCTACGAAAAAGCGAAAGCCTGACTGATCCTGAGAAGCCCCGGTACCCGGGGCTTTTCTTTTTCAGCTCGAAACGGGAAGCACACAGCAAATCGGCAGAATCCGTGGCGGCGAGAGGGAATAATCCCGTCTCGCCATCCGTTAACGTCAGGTCGCGAACCCTCATTACCCCCCTTGGAGCCAATTGAATGAGAAAGCTTGTCATCGCCATCTCTATGCTCGGCCTCGCCGTATCGGCCGCTTTTGCCGACCCGATCCTCGACCGGCAAGGACTGATGAAGGAGCGCGGAAAGATCGTCGGCGGCCTGTCGAAAATCGCCAAGGGCGAACAGGACTTCGATGCCGCCGCCGTGCTGACGGCGCTGCAGGCATTGCAGGTCAATGCCGAGAAATTCGATACCGACACGTTGTTCCCGGCCGGCAGCGACACCGGTGACACCACCGCTTCGCCTAAAATCTGGGAAGACATGGCCGGCTTCAAGTCGACCGGGGACAAGTATCTTGCCGACGTGAAGGCCGCCGTCGCAGCCGCCCCTGCCGATGTCGATGCGCTCAAGGCGCAGATCGGCACCCTCGGCAACGATTGTGGCACCTGCCACCAGACCTACCGGGTAAAGAAGGGCTGATCCCGGGCAATGGCCCTGTTGAAAAAACTCATCGGCGCCGCCCTTGTCCTGGGCGTCGCCGGCGCCGGCGCCGGCTGGTTGTTGTCGGCGCCAGTGAAACTCGACGCCGAAACCCTGGCGCAACTCGACCCCGGCGACGCCTCCAAGGGCAAGCGCATCTTCAATGCCGGCGGCTGCACCTCCTGTCACGCCAGGCCGGGATCCAAGGGCGAAGCCCGCCTGCAACTGGTCGGCGGCCTTGAACTCAAGACCCCGTTCGGCACCTTCGTGCCGCCCAACATCTCGCAAGATCCCAAGGACGGCATCGGCGCCTGGACGGTCGAGGACCTCGCCAATGCCATGCTGAAGGGCGTGTCGCCTTCGGGCGAGCATTTTTATCCGGCCTTTCCCTACGCGTCCTATGCCCGCATGAAGCCGGCTGACATTGCCGATCTCTATGCGTTCCTGAAGACGCTGCCGGCGGTTGCCGGCAAGGCGCCGGACAACTCGCTCAGTTTCCCCTTCAACATCCGTCGTGGTCTTGGCCTGTGGAAGCGGCTCTATCTCGACAAGGAACCGGTGGTTGCCTTTGCCGACGGCACGCCCGACCCGGTGCTGGCCGGCCGCTATCTGGTTGAAGGACCCGGCCACTGCGGCGAATGCCACACGCCGCGCGACTTCACCGGCGGCACGAAGAAAGGCCAATGGCTGGCGGGTGCGGCTGCCGCCGAAGGCAGCGGCATCGTGCCGAACATCACATCGGGCGAGGGCGGCATCGGCGATTGGTCGGAAGCCGACATTGCCAATTACCTCGAAACCGGCTTCACGCCCGATTTCGATTCCGTCGGCGGCGCCATGGTCGACGTGCAGCGCAACATGGCCGAACTGCCGCCGGAAGATCGCGCAGCGATAGCCGCCTATCTCAAGGCGGTGCCGCCGCATCCCAACGGCTACCCGGTACGCGCCAAGCCGGCCAAGTGATCCCTGTTACGGGTGGCGGTCGCCAAGGAAATCGAAGCCGCTGTCGAAGAAGTGGTTGTAATTGCAGGTCAATTCCTCGCCGGGTGCGATGTCGCGCAAGGCATAGGTCTCCTCGGGCGAGGAAACATCGCAATTCGGTTCGTCGTCATGGTTCATGTAGCGCGCGTCGTCGGCTTCGAAGACGATGTAGCTCGGATCGCGCCGGTCGGGATAGGAATAGCGATCGAGATAGCTCTTCACCGGCCCGCTCTCGCCCTCATAAGTCTCGACGTCGATGATGCGGTCAAAGCGTGGGTCGAGCCTCCAGACCAGCGTGCCCTTGGCAATGTGGGTCTTGGCGAAAACACCGATGCCCTGGATCGGCGATTTCTCGAGATAGGTGTCGACGAGCAGCATAGCGGACCCTTTGCGTATGTCATGACCTGGAAGGTGCCGCGCATTGGGTAGCGCGCAGCCATCGCAAATGCGAGTAAAAATGAGCAGCGAGAAATTCAAAAAGTGATGATCAGCACGCCTCGACGGGCGCGGCTTTCGCCACCGACATCAGCGCTGCTGCAAAGCCAGGCGAATGCCCAAGGCGCAGTAGATGCCGCCAACCACCTTGCCTTGCCATTTCACCACGGTTGGATTGCGGCGCAGGAAAGTGCCGAGCCGGCCCGCGCTTACGGCAAAAACAACTGTGCTGAAAAGGCCGAGCAGAACAAAGATTACACCCAGCATCATCAGCTGGAGCATCACCGATCCGTTTTCAGGTCGCACGAACTGCGGCAGGAAGGCGAGGAAGAAAAGCGCGGTCTTTGGATTGAGTACTTCAGTCAGGACGGCCTGTCGAAACGCCTTGCCCGCGGAGATCGCGAGCGCGCCGGCAGCAGGATCGGCCGGTGTTCTCTCGATGATCGCGCGAACGCCGAGGTAAATGAGATACGCCGCGTTGCCGAGGTGGCGATGATCGCTGAAATGCCGACCATCGCCATGACGGTATGGAACACATCGCCAGCCGCGACGCCGGCTCCCGTCGCGATGCCAACTCTCGTTCCGGAACTCGTCGCTCGCGCCACCGTCAGAAGCGTGGCTGGGCCTGGAATAAACACAAAGCCAAGCACAACCGCGATGTAAGTCGTCAAAGTGGGCAGATCGATCATTTCTACGCCTCCGTTGAAGTCTCAGCCTTGCGTGTCACCTTCAGCGCAAAGGAATAGGTGTAGGCGATCTCCTCCAGCCGGGAAAACCGGCCGGAAGCGCCGGCATGGCCGGAATCCATGTTGATCTTGAACAGCACCGGATTGTCGCCGCTCTTGCGTTCGCGCAGCCGCGCCACCCATTTGGCCGGTTCCCAATAGGTGACGCGCGGATCGGTCAGGCCGGCCAGCGCAAGGATCGGCGGATAGTCGTGATCGGCGACATTGTCATAGGGCGAGTAGGCGGCGATGATCCGATAGTCCTCCGCTGATGCGATCGGATTGCCCCATTCCGGCCATTCCGGCGGCGTCAGCGGCAAGCTTGCATCGAGCATGGTGGTCATCACGTCGACAAAGGGAACCTCGGCAACGATGGCGCCGAAACTTTGCGGCGCCATATTGGCGATCGCGCCCATCAGCATGCCGCCGGCCGAGCCGCCTTGCGCGACGATGCGGTCGTGTTGTGTGTAACGCTCGGCGACGAGGTGCTGCGCGACGGCGATGAAATCGGTGAAGGTGTTCATCTTGTGCTGGCGCTTGCCGTCGTCATACCAGCCATAGCCCTTGTCCTTGCCGCCGCGGACATGGGCGATGGCAAAGACAAAGCCCCGGTCGACCAGCGAGAACCAGTTTGTGTTGAAGGCGGCTGGAATGGCGATGCCGTAGGAGCCGTAGCCGTAAAGCAGGCAAGGTGCGGAACCATCGAGCGGCGTGTCGCGGTGATGCAGGAGCGAGATCGGCACAAGTTCACCATCGGCGGCAGGCGCCATCAGCCGGCGCGTGACATAGTGGTCCGAGTCATGGCCGGAGGGCACTTCCTGGGTCTTCAGGAGCACGCGCTCGCGGCTGCGCATATTGTAGTCGAAGACCTGCGCCGGCGTCGTCATCGACGAATAGGTGAAGCGCATGATCTCGGTGTCGTATTCATAGGATCCCGAGAGGCCGAGCGAGAAGGCCTCTTCGTCGAACGAGATCAGATGCTCCTCGCCGTTGCGGCGGTCGCGCACGACGATGCGCGGCAGGCCCTCCTTGCGCTCGAGTCTGACCATATGGTCCTTGAAACCGACCACCGACAGGATCAGCCGGCCCGGCTCGTGCGCCACCAGCTCTTGCCAGTTGGCGCGCACCGGGTCATCAGCCGGCGCCGTCATGATCTTGAAGTCCTTGGCACCGTCGGCATTGGTAAGGATGAAGAAGATGTCGCCGCCTTCTTCCAGGTCATATTGCAGGCCGGTCTCGCGCACCGCCACAAGCTTTGGCTCGGCGGACGGCTCGTCGGCGCGCATCAGGCGGTATTCCGAGGTTTCGTGATCGTTGATGCCGATCATGATCCATTCATTGGAGCGCGTGCCGCCGACATCCATGAAGAAGCCGGGGTCGGTTTCCTCATAGATCAGCCGGTCATTCTCAGGGCTGTCGCCGAGCGCATGGAACAGCACCTTGGACGGGCGATGATTGTCGTCGAGCCTGGTGTAGTAGAAACCGTCATCGGCGGCATTCCAGGTGCCGCCACCACTGGTGGCGCCTATCTGGTCAGGCAATTCCTTGCCGCTGGTGAGGTCGCGCACGCGCAGCGTGAAGAATTCGGAGCCCTTGTCGTCGAACGCCCACAAAAGCTTGCGGTGATCGGCCGAATGGTCGACGCCGCCGAGACGGAAATAGGGCTTGCCCTCGGCTTCCGCGTCGCCGTCGAGCAGGATCTGCTCGTCGCCGCCATCGCGCGGCGTGCGGAAATAGCGTGGCTGTTCGCCGCCAAGCTTGAAGGATGAGCCATAGGCATAGGGACCATCCTTCATCGGCACCGTCGAATCGTCTTCCTTGATGCGGCCTTTCATCTCGCCGAACAGCTGCTTCTGCAGCTCTAGCGTGTCGGCCATCAGTGTTGCCTGATAGGCGTTTTCGGCTTCGAGATGGGTGCGGATGCGGCCGTCGAGCAGGGAAGGGTCCCTGAACATCGCCTGCCAGTTATCAGCCCTCAGCCAGGCATAGTCGTCGATGCGGGTAAAGCCGTGATGCGTGTCGAAGACGGGGTGTTTCTCGGGGCTCGGCGGACTGGCGGTCGGAAAGGCTGGGGTCTTGGTCATTGCGTCTCACTGAAGAAGTTACTTGAATGGCACATGAACACGCCGATCAGCGCGGGTTCAAGGGCAGGCAGGCATTGGTGCGGCGGCTCACGACAATGAGCCGAAAGGAGAGGATGATGAATTTCTACACCAGCACCGCCGCGGCTCTCGCCGTCGCTTCGACCGTTCTGGCCGTTACGGGCCAGTCTCATGCAACCGCGTTCGCCGCTTGGCAAGTGGCTGAGGTGCCGTTCGGCGACACGCTCAACGTTCGCAAATATCCGTCCAACGCATCCCAGAAGCAGGCCGCCTATCCCAACGGGACGATGCTGCAGATGACCGGCAAGTGCACCGGAGGGCTGAACCTTCTGGAGATCGCCGGCCAGCCGCACTGGAAGCAGAAACAGGCAATCCGCTACCAATGGTGTCAAGTTTGGCACGACCCGGCGCAGAATGGCGGTTTTGTCGCTGGCTGGGTCTACGGAAAATATCTCGCTCCCTATTGAATTTGGTCTAAAGCAGGTCTTCTTTTGGCGGGTCTCGCAGACACCTTGCAACTTCTGATTTTGCACGAATCAAACACTTCAGCCATTCGAGCCTGCAAAGCATAGGCTAAGCATCGCAGTCCACTTTATGAGTCCTTGCTGATTTAGCGATGCATGACCTTACGTCATGCCAGTCCTGGTCCGACCAGAAAATATCGCGAAGTTACAGAGTGCACGAAAGATTGAAGCTGAAGAGCGACTATTCGATGAATATCGTTGAATATAGCGCAAGATGCGAATTGACTTACTTGGTCCGCAGGCTCATTAAGATGCCCGGACGCGAATCCATGAAGCTCTTCCAGCGTGAAATTCGCGCCATGCCCGATCTCTCAAAAAGGGGGCAAACAGAAACATCTTTCGTTGGGGCCTGAAGACCATGGATATCGTCGAAACACCTTCCAGAAATAGCGATGCGCTGATCGAGCTGACCGCCGATGTGGTCGCTGCCTACGTCAGCAACAATCCCGTGCCAGTCGGCGAACTGCCGAATCTTATCGCCGACGTCCATGCTGCTCTCGGGCGCGTGGGCGGAGCAAGCGAACAGCCTCCTGCCGACAAGCAGAAGCCTGCGGTAAACCCGAAGCGTTCTGTCCATGACGACTACATCGTCTGCCTTGAAGACGGCAAGAAGTTCAAGTCGCTGAAGCGTCATTTGATGACCCACTACGGTCTGACGCCCGATGAATACCGCGAGAAGTGGAATCTCGACGCGAGCTATCCGATGGTTGCTCCCAACTATGCTGCTGCCCGTTCGCAGCTGGCTAAGAAGATGGGCCTCGGCCGCAAGCGCAAGGGCCGGTAACACCGGCTCCAGTACGACAAGATCAACGGCGCCTTCGAGGCGCCGTTTTTGTTTCCGGAACTAAGCGGTCTGCTTGAGCGCCATTTCGGCGTCGCGCTTGATGCGCTTGACCATCGAGCGCAAGCCATTGGCGCGCTGCGGCGACAGGTGTTCGTCGAGGCCGAGCGACTTCAGCGTCGCTTCGGCGTCGGTTTCCAGGATCTGGCTGGCGGACCGTCCCGAAAACAACGCCAGCATGATGGCGACCAGGCCGCGCACGATATGGGCGTCCGAATCGCCGGTGAAGGTGATGACAGGATCGGCGCCTTGCGCTTGTTCCGTGGTCAACCAGACCTGGCTGACGCAGCCGGGCACCTTGTTCACGGCATTGCGTTCGGCGTCGGGAAATGGCGGCAGCGCTTCGCCGAGCTCGATCACATAGCGATAGCGGTCTTCCCACTCGTCGAGCAGGGAAAAGTCGTCGCGGATCGTCTGGATCGTCGTGGCCATTGCTTGGGATATAGTCATCCGCGGCCGTGGCGTCACGGAAAAAGAAGAAAAGCACCGCAGGCGCCGAGAGGTCCGATCGGCCTGCGGTGTCGCTGTAGGGACAGCGGAAACGGTGTTTAGTTCTTCACCACCAGGTTGGCAGGTATGTTGACGGTCGCCGGCAGCACGATGTCCTCGGCGACGCTGCCGGTGGCCAGCGAGGTATCGGGCGATGTCGCGGGCTCGGTGCCCTTGTCGTCCAGCATGGCGGCCGCGATCTTGGCGGTTTCCTTGGCCCGGGCGGTGATCGTGTGCATCGCCGACTTGCCGGTCTCGCAGACATCGGGCTTGCGCTCGCAAATGCCGGCGATGTCGCCGACCGCCTCGCGCGCCGCGAACAGTGCCTGGATCGGCCCGACGCTCTCGTGGCCCTCTTCGTCGGAGCCGACGCCCAGCGGCAGCGCCAGCAGCACCAGCGAAAACCAGAACGCCATTCTAATCAGAAAGCCCATCGATCTGCCCTCTCGTCCATGACCGGATCATGCGTCCATGCGACATGACCTCTTTTATATCAGCGACAATGACACATGAGGCGCAAAGGACGGCTTGCTTGCCCAGCGAAAATTTTCCTCAAATTTTAGGCAAATTCGAAACGGAGCATTTTGCAATGCATTGGCTTCAACTGCCGGCGATTCCCTTAACCTTGCACTAACCATCCAAGCGATTGTTATGCATGGATATATCCAGAAGTGCCGGCATGCCTGCTCAGGATTTTGCCGCCTCGGGCACGCCTTTTGCCCATAACGCTCCGTTTACTATGGCCGCAAATGACGGTTCATTCTGGCACCGGCACCGCAATTTTTGCCGCAGGGGCGTCGTTGTTCCGGTCAGCCTTATTCATTCCTTAAACGCTGGATGCGAATTTCAAACAAACAAAAACGACCTGCAAAGCAGGGGCAGTCACGACCGGGTGCGAGTGCGTTGAGTTGAGTTTGATAAAGGCCAGATATATTGAACTGCCTGGCGCGCTAGCGGCCGGTTGCGAACGCATGGTCCATCCAGCCATCGTCGGCCGGGACGACCGCCTGCGCCAGCGCCGGTTCATCGGCATCATGCTTGCCGCTCCGTTCTTTGCCGCGGGTGCTGCGGTGACACTGGTCACCTCGGGCATGGGTGCCGCCGTCACCGTCGCAACAATCTTCGCCGCCTTCGGTCTTTGCTGGTTCGCCGCCTTGCTGGTGGCGGCGTCGGGCAAGATGGCGCTGGCCGCCCAGGTCGCGCTTGCCGCCGGCGGTCTTGCCCTTGCCGGCGCCATCGCGGCAGCGGGCGGCCTGGCGTCGCCGGTTGCGCTGCTGGTCCTGGCGCTGCCATTCGAAGCCTGGTGGATCGGTGGTTCAAAGCGCGCGGCACTTTGGGGCGGCATTTCCGCCCTTGCCGCAGTGCTGCTGCAGCCCTTTGTCGGCTCTGTCGTCCCGCTCGGCGCGGTGGAAGTCGCGGTGTGGCACTGGCTGCTGCCGCTGGCCTGGGGGCTGACGCTGGTTCCTCGCCTCACAGCTCTTGGCGATGCCGCACGCGCGCGGCATGCGCTCCTTCCAAGCGATCGCCTCGAAGACATGATCGACGCCGTTGTCCTGCATGTCGCCCGGCACGGCGAAGTCCTGGATGCATCGGCCAAGGCGCGCACCATGCTGAAGCTGCCGCCGGAACTGCTTTTCGGCGCCGGGTTGTTCGACCGCATCCATCTGTCCGATCGCGTTGCCTATCTGAGCGCCCTTGCCGACATGCGCGATGGTGCCCTGGCGCGGCGGCTCGATCTTCGGGTAAGGCTGCCGCAGGACGGCAATGCTCCGATGGCCGACAATTATCGGCCATTCCAGCTCGAACTGGTTCGGGCCGAGGAGCAGCAGGAGACCTTCACCCTGCTGCTGCGCGAGAACGACGAGATCGCCGAACTGCGCGACGAGCTTGCCGCTGCCAGTGAGGCGGCAGCCTCGGCCGAGGTGGCGAAGGGCCGCTTCCTGGCGGTGGTCAGCCACGAGCTTCGCACGCCGCTCAACGCCATCATCGGTTTTTCCGACATGCTGCTGCATGAAATGTTCGGCGGCTTCAAGGACCCGCGCCAGAAGGAATATGTCGGCCTGGTCCGGGATTCGGGCCAGCATCTGCTTGCCGTCGTCACCTCGATCCTGGACGTGTCGAGGATCGAGGCGGGCGCCTACGCGACCGAGCCAGAACCGTTCCGCTTCATCGAAGCGGTCGAGATGTGCCAGTCGATGATGCAGCTGCAGGCCAACGCCAAGAACATCGACCTCCAGGCGCAAATTGCGCCCGACGCCGGCGAGATCAATGCCGACCGCCGCGCCGTGCAGCAGATCCTGATCAACCTTGTCTCCAACGCGATCAAGTTCACACCGGATGGCGGCGATGTCGTCGTCGGCGCCAAGCGAATCGGCTCGCGGCTGCATTTCTGGGTCAGGGACACCGGCATCGGTATCGCCGAGGAGGATTTCGCCAATCTCGGCAAGCCGTTCATGCAGATTCAGAACGACTATACCCGCCGCTTCGAGGGCACCGGGCTCGGCCTGTCGCTGGTCAAGGGCCTGGTGGCCCTGCATGACGGCACGATGTCGATCGAGAGCATGCCGGGCGAGGGGACCACGGTCACGATCAGCCTGCCGGTGAACGGGCCGAAGAAGCGCGCGGCCGACAGGAACGGCGTGCTGCCGATGCCCGTGACCAGGACGAAGGGCGACGCGAAAGGGGACAGGAATGGCTCGCTCCGCAAGACAGCCTAAGGCGGTCAAGCGCCGCAGCGGCGCTTTCGAGGCCGGCGCGATTGCGCTCGGCGGCGCGATCTCGCGCAATCCGGTCCTGGTCGGTGGCTCGACCGCCTTCCTGGTGACGCTGTTCTACATTTCCGCCAACGCGCTGTGGTACCAGCCGTTTCCGCATGCCGGCGCCTTCTTCGCCACCCGCAGTATCGAGGGTTTCCCGCGCCCCGGCACAGACGAACCCGAAACCACCATCAACATCCTGCGGCCCGGCGCGGCGCCGGCCAAGAGCGACCCGACGGTCGAGCAGGTGCAAGGCATCCTGAAAGATCTCGATTTCTACACAGGCACGGTCGACGGCATTTCCGGGCCAAATACACACAAGGCGATCCAGGCCTACCAGCAGAAGGTCGGCTTGCCGGCATCCGGCGAGATCGACGCCGTCCTGCTCGACCAGCTCGGCGCCAAGCAGACAACGGCGGGTATTCCGCATCCGGCACCACGGCCGGTGGATATGGCCGCTGCTCCTGCTGTCGCGCCCGCGGCTGCACCCGCACCAATTCCGGTCTCCGCGCCGGCATCCGCCCAGGCGCTCGATCCCCGCATCGTCAAGATCCAGGCCGGGTTGAAGGCATTCGGCAATGACGACATGCAGCTCGATGGCGTCGTCGGCGCCCGCACCAAGGCTGCGATCAAGGAATTCCAGTCACTGTTCGGCCTGCCCGAGACCGGCGAGCCCGACGAGGTCGTCTACGTCAAGATGCGCGAAATCGGCCTGACCAACTGAACAGACCAGGCGACCGCTCGCGGGCGACTAAAAATCCGGCTAAGACGCTGCGCATGTCGTCCGGAACCCTGCCATGCGCGTAACCACCGATCTTTGGGTGTCGGCCCTGCTGCGCCGTGTTTTCGGCGCCGGCGGCTTTGCGGCCGTCGCCAAGCGCGGCGCCACCGAGGCCGGCGCTGTCTTCGTGCTGTCGCGCGGCCGGCTGGGCGAGGTCTCCCTGTTCGGCCCGGCGCCGCAGACCAGCTACGATTCGGCCAAACCGGATGACCGGTTTTTCACGCTGCTCGGCGCCGGCGACGATGCCGGCCCGTTTGACGCCAGGCTGGAGCGGGAAAAGAAATTCGATCCCGATATCTGGGTGGTCGAGATCGAGGCCGGCTCGGTTCCCGTCGAGGAGCTTCTCTCGGTCAAGATGCCTTGAGGCTGGCCTTCTTGCCGTCCTGCGCCTGGTCGGCATTCGCGGCGACGGGGGCGTTGCCGCGCACCGTTCGTGACAGTGTCTCGGCCTTCCAGCCGCGGAGCTTTTCGAGGGCCGCATCGTGGTGCAGCAGACGGTAGCGGTCGAGGAAGATGCGGATCGCCTGCGGGTGCGGGAACTCCCGGGGGGAGACCGCGACCGCGATCAGGAATGCCCTGTCCTCGCTGAGGTCGAGCGCCCGCAGGGCGGCGAGCAACGAGACGTAGCTCGACTGCTCGGTCAGCGCGCGCGCCGTCGAAAACTCGATGTCGAGCGCGTCGGCAAGCGCGGTCTGGAAGAAGGCGGCGTTGCCGGTCAGCGCCGTCTCGCGCAGCTTGCTATAGGTCGCTGAGCCGACGAAGGGATTGACCGAGGTCGCCTCGCCATCGGCGAGCATCATCGTGCGCAGCCGGCGCCTGGCGCTTTCGGCAGCGCTGCCGGGCAGTTTGGGTGGGCTGGGAGCGGCGGCAGCGGGTTCGGCGCTGTCGCCCGCCACTTCGGCGATAGGCTCGGGCTGCCGCACCCGCACCAGCGTCGGTTTCTCCAGCGCCTTGATCAGCTGCGCGATGGTCGGGTGCAGATCCTTGCGGCGAGCGATGGCGCGCGCATGCGGCAGGCCGTGGCGGCCGATCAAAGCGATCAGGTCGATATCGCTGAGTGCCCGCGAACGGACGAGCAAAGGAGCGCAGACATCGACCGGCTCCTCGCAAAGCCGCCGCACCAGGGCGGCCGGGGCATATTCGCATTCGGAAAGGGCGGCGGCGACATAGCGGCGCGATTCGACCGACACGCTGTCGAACAGCGGCAGCGTCAGATCCTCGAGCTGGGCGATCTCGCGGCGCGACGGGCGGGTCAGCGAGCAGAACGCCGACACGGCGGCGCGAAACAGCCTTTCGGCTTTCCCCGACTCCGTCCGTATAGCGATTTGCCTGAAATCCGAAGCTGACAAGGAAGATACGCCCGACACTCGACACAACCCGGACCATGCTCAACCGCAACTGTGTCGGTTTCGCGTGAGGCCGGGAACAAACATCAAATTAGCCGCGATCCGTTAGCGCTCCGTTAACCCTCTGCCTGCCTTAATCACATTTGGAGGCGTTGCGTTGTGCTCCGGGGCAACCGAGAGGAATACGCGAACCATGGGCATGGTACTGTCTTTTGTGCCACGGCGGGCACCAGTCAATCGAGCAGTTCAGGACACCGGTACACCGGCGGCGGTGATCATTTTCCCCGGCGTCCGCTATGAGCATCCGCCATTGGCGGGCGGAGCGCGGCCAGCCGGTTCGGACAAGCCAGACATACCACGGACGCCTGCTCCGCATCACTGAACGGCGTCGTCGGGCTGGAGATCAGTAGTCCTGCAGCTCGCAGGAACTCTGCTCCAGAAACTGTTCGACTATCGGCTTCCAGCTGTCGTCGGGCACGAAGGCACGGATGACGAAGATGCCTTCCTCGATCGGTGCTTCGACGAAGATAGCCCCTTGCAGGTCTTCCGGCAGCTCCCGGCGCACGTCGATCATCTGCGCCGGTGTCAGCACCACGGTGTCGAGCTTGTTGCCGGTCGCCGTGTGGTCGTTGAAGGAATAGAAATTGTAGCCGTTGCGGTCATAGACCGAGACCGACCAGAACGGCACGCTGCCCGGCGCCTTGATGCGCACTATCCCCTCGGCAAGGTCGAAGCGGCAGGCGGCAGCGTAAAACAGCGGATCGACCGACTTGACCACTGGCGCACCGCCGGCCTCGGCGTCGAGCCTGGTCATCTTGTAGAGGTCGGACGCCAGCGCCAGCCGTGACCAGGCGTCGCGCTCGGTAAACTCCGGCACCAGCAAAAGCACCACGATGTGGACGATGCCGGCGCCGAGCAGGCCGAGCAGTATGGCGTGCAGCAGCCTACGCATTGCAGCCAGCCTTGACGATGCGGGGCAGCGTCACGTCGGAAAGGCCGGTGCTCGAGGCGATCGGCGTGTCGTAGAAGGTGAGAACGAAATACATCCGGCCAAAGCCTTCGGTCAGAAGCCAGTTGCCGGGCGCCGCGCGATTTCCGACGGCAATGATCACCGAATTGTCGGGCTGGCGCAGCACCTGGTAGGATTGCAGCGCCGCCAGCCGCGGCTTGCCGGTGTCGACCACGCCGAGCGACTGATCGGCGGCATAAAGCGTCCAGAACCGGGCGGTGGGGAAACTGCCTTCGATCCTGTAGTCGCATTGCCGCTGAAGCTGATCACCGGCCGCATCGCGTTCGGCGATAAAAGACAGCCCCTCCGCCTTGCCGAGCGCCAGCACGCCCTCACGCGCCACGCGCGCCTTCGAATAGGGGTCGGCATTTTGGGTGCCGATCTCAGGGAAGGCGGTCCATTGGCCGATGCTGATCGCGCCGACGCCGCTCTGCGCCTGCAGCGCATACCAGACGCTGCCGCTGCCGAGGCCGATGGCTATGGCAAGCGAAAGCAGCGTGAGAAAGGCGGTCTTGAGCATGAAGAACCCGGACGCGAGAATTGTCGTTCGGGGATATAGCGGGGCAGGCCATAGGGCAAGCGGCCCAGTGGAATGGCGGATCAGAGCGCCGACAGGGTCTCCGGCGCCGATGGTGCGTAGAGCACGGGTGCTGCCTGGAACACCTTGGTCATCTCGCGCAGCGTCTGCGTCGTGCGGCTGGACAGCACGGGTGGGCGCTCGGAGGCGGCGTCGGCGGCCGCCTGGTCGGCGTTTTTCTTCTCCGCTTCCTCGGCCTTGGCCGCAATCTCTTCGTCGACGAAGGGCTTGTCGAGGCCGGGGATCGGCTTTAGGTCGATGTTCTGGTGCGCATAGACCATCAGCCGCTGCCACACCATCGCCGGCAGAGTGCCGCCGGTCATTTTGTTGGTCGGCGTGAAGTCGTCATTGCCAAGCCAGACGGCGGCCGTGTAGTTGCCGGTGAAACCGACGAACCAGGCATCGCGATAGGATTGCGTCGTGCCGGTCTTGCCGGCGACGACGATGTTGGGAAGCTGGGCGCGCCGTGCCGTGCCGATCACCGGTACCGCCGCCAGCATCGTGTTCATGTATTTCAGCGCCTGCTCCGACAGCACCCGGTGCGGCGGCGGCGCGTCCTTGGCCCAGTCATAGACGACATCGCCGGTGCGGGTGACGAGCTGGGTGATGCCGTGCCTCGAGCCGACGAGGCCGTCTTGCGCGAAGACGCTGTAGCCCGTCGCCTGGTCCATCACCGTCATGCCCGACGTGCCGAGCACCATGGTCTTGTGCCCTTCAAGCGGCGATTCCACGCCCATCGATTCGGCCATCGCCTTGATCGGCCCAATGCCGAGATGGTCCTTGGCCAGCCGCACCGGCACGGTGTTGATCGACTTGGCGATCGCCGTGATCAGCGTCACGTTGCCGGCCGAGCCGCCATTGTAGTTGTGCGGCGACCAGCCACCCCAACTGATTGCGCCTCCGGAGACGACCGAGTCCGGCGTGAAGCCGTGCTCCATCGCGGTCGCATAGACATAGGGCTTGAACGAAGAGCCGGTCTGGCGCAGCGCCTTGGTGGCGCGGTTGAACTGGCTGGCGCCATAGTCGCGGCCGCCGACGATGGCGCGCACCGCGCCATTGGTCTCGATCACCACCACCGCGCCCTCGGTGACGTTGTATTCCTTGCCGAACTGGCGGAGATGGAATTCCACCGATTCCTCCGCCGCCTTCTGGATGTTGGCGTCGAAGGTGGTGTGGGCGACCAGCGAATGCTGGCCGGGCTTGGCGATCTTCTTGACCTCGTCGAAGGCCCAGTCGAGGAAGTAATCCGGGCTTTTCTGCTCGCCGCGGTCGACGACGTCGGCCGGATGCAGCCTTGCCTGCAGCACCTGGCCCTCGGTCATGAAGCCGGAATCGACGAGGTTCGACAGCACCACATTGGCGCGGGCGCGGGCGGCGGGCAGGTTGATGTGCGGGGCGTATTTGGTCGGCGCCTTGAACAGGCCGGCCAGCATCGCCGCCTCGGCGAGGTTCAGGTCCTTGACGCTCTTGCCGAAATAGAAATCCGCCGCCGCCTCGATGCCGAACGTGCCGCCGCCCATATAGGCGCGGTCGAGATAGAGCTGCAGGATCTCCTTCTTTGACAGATTGGCCTCCAGCCATAGCGACAGGAAGGCTTCCTTGATCTTGCGCTGCAAGGTCCGCTCATTCGACAGGAACAGGTTCTTGGCCAGCTGCTGGGTGATGCTGGAGCCGCCCTGGACGACGGAATTGGCCCGCACATTCTCGAAGATGGCGCGCGACAGGCCGAGCACGTCGATGCCGTAGTGCTCGAAGAAGCGCCGGTCCTCGGTTGCCAGCACCGCCTTGATGACATGGTCCGGCATCTCGTCGACCGGCACGGAATCGCGCTGGATGATGCCGCGCTGGCCGATCTCGTTGCCGTAGCGGTCGAGGAAAGTGACGGCGAAATCGCCCTGGCTGCGCCAGTCGCCCGTGGTGATCTGGAAGGCCGGCATCGCCAGCGCCAGGAGCACCACGAAGCCGCCCGCGCCCATGGTGAAACCTTCGCTCAGCACTTCGATGATGCCGCGCCGCCAGCCGGTGACGCGAAAGCGTCGCGAAAAAATGGTTGCCGATTCCCAGAACTGGCCGGCCTTGAAGCGGATCTCGTAGAGCGAGGAATCGATCCACGCATCTACCGCCAGCAATGCCGCGGCGATCCGACCTCTTCTCTTGCGTGGTGTCGAGGAGTTGACCATTCCGAATTCCACCCCGGCGCAACCTGAGAACCCAAGCCGGCAATTTCAGGGCGCGCCTTGATAAGACTATTCGTCCATTTTCCCCTCGCTCACAAGGGCGGCGGCCGCACCATGAGGATTGTTGTTGGCACGTTGTGTGTGAAAACCGTTCCCGCGCTCGCTGTCACACATCTGTAGCGATATTTCCGAATGCGCGCCCGCCGACGCCTATCCAGGCAATCGCTTGCAGGGCAAGGTGCTGTTGAGCGCTTTCCGGGGCCGTTGCTGGCGGCTGGCGGTCGACCTTGGCTGCGGGCAAGGCTCGACTGGCCGGATGCTCCGCCGATCGGCGCTCGAGCGCTGCGTGGTTCTGGCCGCGTGAGCTTGCAGTCAAGAAGAAATAGGATGCCTTCATGCAAAGCCTGACGCCGATCCTCCCGACCATCACGGCCGCCTTTCTGGCGTCCTTCGTCGAAGTCGTCGAAGCCTTTACCATCGTGCTGGCGGTCGGCGTGACGCGCAGCTGGCGTCCGGCGCTGACCGGAGCGGCGCTGGCACTGGCGGTGCTGGCGGCACTGGTGTTGGCGTTCGGGTCGCTGCTGGCGCTTGTTCCCATCACCACGCTGCAATTCGTGGTCGGTGTCCTGCTGATCCTGTTCGGCATGCGCTGGCTGCGGAAGGCCATCCTGCGCAGCGTGGGCGTCATCGCTTTGCACGACGAGGATGCGGCCTTTTCCAAGGAAGCCGCGGCCCTTGGCCAGCAGGCCAATGACCGGCGCGCCGACTATCTGGCAGGGCTGGCGGCGTTCAAGGCGGTTCTGCTGGAAGGTGTCGAGGTGGTGTTTATCGTCATTGCGGTGGGCGCTGCCCACGGGCAGACACTCTATGCCAGCCTGGGTGCGCTCGCGGCGTTTGTGCTGGTGATGCTGATTGGCCTCGCCGTGCATCGCCCGCTGGCGCGTGTACCTGAAAATGCACTGAAATTCATCGTCGGGCTGATGCTGACCAGCTTCGGCATCTTCTGGACCGGTGAAGCCATAGGCGCCGATTGGCCGGGCGCCGATTTCGCTTTGCTGGGGATCTTCGCTGTCATCGCGCTCGCCTCCTTTGCCGTCGTCCGCTGGCTGCGTAGCGCCCATGTTGTACAGACCGGAGGGCTCGCCTGATGAATATCGTCCGTCTCATCATCAAGGAACTCGTCGGCATGTTCGTCGACGACGGCTATCTGGCCCTGCTGGCGCTGATCCTGATTGCCGCGATCACGGCGGCGGTAAAGCTGTTGGCGCTGCCGCCACTTCTGGGCGGCATCTTCCTGTTGACAGGCTGTCTTGCGACCCTCGTGCACAGCGTGCGTCGCGCCGCGTTGCGGCGATGATCAACAGGGCATAGCGAAGGGCAGGGAACCTGCCATGACGGCCGACTCAAGGGCGACATCACCGCAGTCTGGCACAAGGGCCGGCGCGTCGGCTTCGTCACCTCCGGTGGCTATGGCTACACGGTTCGTAAAAGCGTCGCGCTGGCGTTGGTCGACGACGATTTCGCCGGGGAGGGGACCGAGCTTTCGGTGCACATTGTCGGCGTCGAGCGTCCGGCGCGTGTCATTGCGGCTTCGCCCTACGACCCTGACGGCAAGGCTATGCGGCAATGAGGCAATGAGGAGTGGTGGCCATGGTCGATGACGTCGTAAGGGAGGCCAGGCGCGAGCGCCGGCGTGGACACACCGGTGAGGCCGGCAGCGGGTCGAGCCGCCACCCGAATTACCGTTCGCTCAAAAACCCGTTCCTGCCGCAGCCGGTGTTTTCGGACGATCGCGTCGCCGCCATCCACGACACGGCGCTGCGGGTGCTCGAAGAGCTTGGCATCAAGGTGCTGCTTCCCGAGGCGCGCGCGATCTACGCGAAAGCCGGTGCGCTGGTCGATGAGGACAGCCAGATGGTGCGCGTCGGCCGAGACATCGTCGCGGCCGCACTGGCCTCGGCGCCAAAGTCGATCCCGGCGCTGGCGGGCGATCGCAGCCGCGATCTGATGCTCGAACTCGGCTCCATGACCTTCCTCGCCGGCGCCGGCGCGCCTAACGTCACCGATCTCGAACGCGGCCGCCGGCCGGGAACGCTCGGCGCCTTCGAGGAATTGACCAAGCTCATCCAGCATTTCGACGTACTTCACATGCTTTGCCCCTGCATCGAGCCGCAGGATCTCGACAACCGTTTACGCCACTATGCCGTCAACCGCGCGCAGTTGACGCTGTCCGACAAGTTCCCCTTTGTCTTCGCTCGTGGAACGCCGCAGGTCGAGGATGGGTTTGAGATGATCCGGCTGGCGCGCGGGCTGTCAGAGGATGAATTCCGCGCTGGCGCCCATTGCTACACCATCATCAACGCCAATTCGCCGCGCCAGCTCGACATTCCGATGGCGCAAGGCATCATCGACTTCGCCCGCGCCGGGCAGGTCCTGGTCATCACGCCGTTCTGCCTGGCCGGGGTCATGGCGCCGATCACGGTCGCCGGCGCGCTGACGCTGCAGCATTCCGAGGCGCTGGCCGGTCTGGCACTGGCGCAGGTCGTACGTCCGGGCGCACCCGTGCTTTACGGTTCCTTCTCCTCCAATGTTGACATGAAGTCGGGCGCACCGGCATTCGGAACGCCCGAACACGTCAAGGCGACACTTGGGGCCGGCCAATTGGCGCGCTTCATCGGCCTTCCCTGGCGTTCGGGCGCCGGCAGTGCCGCCAACATTTCCGATGCGCAGGCAGCTCATGAGTCGCAGTTCGCCCTTTGGGGTTCGGTGCTTGCCGGCGCCACCGTCTGCATCCACGCCGCGGGCTGGCTGGAGGGTGGCCTGAGTGTCTCTTTCGAGAAGCTGATCACCGACATCGAGGCAGTGCAGTCGATTGCCGAGCTTTGCGCGTCAACTCCCGGCGACGACGATGCGATCGGTTTCGAGGCCATCGCCGAAGTGCAGCCAGGCGGGCATTTCTTCTCCGCCGGCCATACCATGGCGCGCTACCGTACCGCCTTCTACGAGCCGCTGGTTGCTGACTGGTCGAATTTCGGCAACTGGACGCAGTCCGGTTCGAAGTCGGCGACCGAGCGCGCCACCGGCATCTGGAAGCGGGCGTTGGCCGAGTTCCAGCCGCCGGCTTCGGCGGCTGCTACATCGGGTATTCTCGACGAGTTCATCGCCCGGCGCACCGAACAGGGCGGGGCAGCACCGGTCTCGTGAAGGGAGCGCAACCGGCAATGACGGTCTGCTGCGGCCGCCGGGATAATGACCGGGCGGTCCTGTTTTTCACGCTATATGCACGCGGCCCGGCTCACGGGCCGGCGTATCGCTCTCAGCGATCAGCGGAGCCCGCCGCTGACGCGCCGGGCTCCTCCTTTTTGTCGTCACCGATCACGCATGCGCGTGCGGGTGACGGAAGTCCCAGACTGCCCAGGCCGATGCGAGAACCACCAGCACGCCGAGAACCACGTGGGTCCCCATTGCGTTTGCGTTCGCCATGAAACCAAGCAGCCAGGGCGAGACGATCAGCCAGAGCCCGAGAACAAGATTCACCCACTCTTCCCACTCGGCGAATACGGAAAGCGTCGCGAAAGCCAGCGCACCGAGCACAACGCCAACAATCCAGGCGTTGTAGGCGGCAGTGGTTTCAGCGGCGAAGCCGATTATCCAGGGTGAGACGAACAGGCAAACGGCAAGGATCAGATTAATCAGATCCTGGCCACGTTTTCCTTCCATGAGTTTATTGGCCATGACAACCTCCACAGAGAAGCTTGACCAAAGCACTATGTGTCGCGTGCACCGCACGCTTAGTCGTTGATATAATTACGCTTCAAATGACCTTCAAGGACCTGCCCCAGGGCGGCCGGTGGCTGCGAATTCATAGCGCAGCACGCCGAACAGGGTCGAGGCAGCCCCGGCCTCTTGAGGGTCAGCGGCGCGCGCCTCACATCGGCCGCTTGTCGCCGGTCTTCGGCGGTTCGCGGCGGATCGTGCCGGCATCGGTCAGCCTGTGCTTGTCGGCGGCAATTCGGCGGATGCGATCGAAGCGGCTTTCCTCCGCCGGCTTGGTCGCGGGTACAGCATTTGGCTTCGGTGCGAACGTGATCATCTGTCGATCTCCTGTCGCTGACTGCTGACCGGCACGCCGGGAAATTGTCCCCGGCGGCCGTTGTTCTGGTCTGGCCCGCCCGGCTTGCCAGGCGGACACTTCAGCCGACGGTCAATAGCCGCCCATGCCGCCGCCACCACCCGCGGGCGTCGCATCCTTGGTCGGAACCTCGGTGATCATGGCTTCGGCGGTGATCAGAAGCGCTGCGATCGAGCCGGCATCCTGCAGAGCGGTGCGCACCACTTTCGCCGGGTCTACGATGCCCGCCTTGATCATGTCGACATAGACCTCGTTCTGGGCGTCAAAGCCCTGATTGTGATCCTTGCTGTCGGAGAGCTTGCCGACCACGATCGAGCCTTCGACACCGGAATTCTCGGCGATCTGGCGGATCGGCGCTTCGAGCGCGCGAAGCACGATCGAAATGCCCGCCGTCACATCGTCATTGGCGCCGGTCAGTCCGGCCAGCGCCGACCTGGCGCGCAGAAGCGCCACGCCGCCGCCGGGCACGATGCCTTCTTCGACCGCCGCGCGGGTCGCGTTCAGCGCGTCGTCGATGCGGTCTTTCTTTTCCTTCACTTCCGACTCGGTGACGCCGCCGACGCGGATGACGGCAACGCCGCCGGCAAGCTTGGCCAGCCGCTCCTGCAGCTTCTCTTTGTCATAGTCGGACGTCGTCTCCTCGATCTGGCCCTTGATCTGTGCGATCCGCGCCTGGATGGTGGCCTTGGTTCCGGCGCCGTCGATGATCGTGGTGGCGTCCTTCTCGATCAGCACGCGCTTGGCGCGGCCGAGCATCTCGATGGTGACGTTTTCGAGCTTGATGCCGAGATCTTCGGAAATCATCTGCCCCGATGTCAGCACCGCGATGTCTTCCAGCATCGCCTTGCGGCGGTCGCCGAAGCCTGGCGCCTTGACGGCCGCGACCTTGAGGCCGCCGCGCAGCTTGTTGACGACCAGCGTGGCCAGAGCCTCCCCTTCGACGTCTTCGGAGATGATCAGCAGCGGCCTGCCGCTCTGCACCACCGCTTCGAGGATCGGCAGCATCGCCTGCAGATTGCCGAGCTTCTTCTCGTGGATGAGGACGTAAGGCTCTTCCATCTCGACACGCATCTTGTCGGCATTGGTGACGAAATAGGGCGAGAGATAGCCGCGGTCGAACTGCATGCCTTCGACGACGTCGAGTTCAGTGTCCGCGGTCTTGGCCTCTTCGACGGTGATGACGCCGTCATTGCCGACCTTGTCCATCGCCTTGGCAATCATGGCGCCGACGGTGGCGTCGCCATTGGCGGCGATGGTGCCGACCTGGGCGATCTCGGCCGACGACTTGACCTTCTTGGCCTTCGCCTTGATGTCCTTGACCACGGCGGCGACAGCCTGGTCGATGCCGCGCTTAAGATCCATCGGGTTCATGCCGGCGGCAACCAGTTTGGCGCCTTCGCGCAGGATCGAGGCGGCCAGCAACGTGGCGGTGGTGGTGCCGTCACCGGCGAGGTCGTTGGTCTTCGAAGCCACTTCGCGCACCATCTGCGCGCCCATGTTCTCGAACTTGTCGGCAAGCTCGATTTCCTTGGCCACCGTGACGCCGTCCTTGGTGATGCGCGGCGCGCCATAGGCCTTGTCGATGATGACGTTGCGGCCCTTGGGCCCAAGCGTGACCTTCACCGCATCGGTGAGGATCTCGACGCCGCGCAGCATGCGGTCGCGCGCGTCGGTGGAGAATTTGATTTCCTTGGCAGACATTTTTTCAATCCCGTTCGTGTGGTGAAGCAAGCGGCTCGGCGGAGCCTGGCAAAAGCCAGGCCGGTCAGGCGGCTTTCTTGGCTTTGACGCTCTTCTCGGTAACGACCGTCTCGCTCTTGCCGATGACGACCGTCTCGCTCTTGTCGATGACGCCCATAATGCCCTGCACAGGCGGCCACGCCATTCTTATAGGCGCGTTGGCACTCGATAGATAGGAGTGCCAAAAATTATTCGCGGGCAACTCAAAATATTAAAAAGTATTATTTGGCATGCAAATTTCGAGATATCGCGCTCGGTTTAAATAATTCAAAAAATTGAATTTCCGCACCAAAGCGACTATTTATATGGAAAGTTTCATTTCGACGGTTTCAGGCACAAGGGAGATTTAAGCGATGGTCGACGGCAATCAGAGTATCATGGAAAAAGCTGAGGCCCGCTTCATGGACAAGCAGAAGAAGACGGCCGACCGCGACAAGGCCACCTCCGATTACATATCCGAGGCCAGAGCCAGGGAGATCAAGACCGCAAGGCTCAGGGGATTGCGCCTGGCCAAGGAAGAGGCCGACCGCGTCGAGGAAGCCCTGAACCCGACACCGAAGAAGAAGCGGGCGACAGTCAAGAGGGCCGCCGCCGCACCGAAGGGAGCCAAGTCATGAGCCTGACATTCCCCAATCCAAGCCGCAGCTATGACGAGGCCGGCAAGCGCATCCGCTTTGTCGGCCATGACGGCATGTTCCAGATCTCCTTCTCTGTCGCCGCCGATGCAATCTCGAAGGCGCCATCGGGGACGGCGACCGCGGAAGCCACCTATCTGGCCGCCTTCGATACGGCGTCCAGCTCCATCCATGACATTGCCAGCAAGGCCTATGCCCGCACCCGCAAGAGCATATATGTGCTCACCGCCGCGGATTTCGGCTAGCTCTTTCGCGCAATCAGGACGGCTGGGACCAGCCTGGATCAGGCTTTGCGGGTCCGCTTTTGCCCGCCGCTTGACGTCCCGGCTGTTCAGGCGGTCGGCCATCGCTTCGGTATCGCGTATTGTCATGCCCACCAAACAGGCCTCCTCATAACACCCTTCTTGAAACTCCCTGCATGCCAAATAGAAACCGGTCCGTGAAACGGCCATGCCGCCCGATTCGCAACTTGCGTCGGGCCGGTCGTCATCTGGCGAAACCGGTGCAACGCGGTTAGGTTGCGCGCGAAACTGGTGCGGCATGAGGTTTGTTCCAGAGGATGATACCGAAAGTGTGAGGCGGTTTTCGGACGACATCATGCTCTTAGGAGAGACAGGCGAACGGAGACAACGATGACGGCGCCCGGCGATTTGCTGCAAGCCTTGTTCATGAGATTGAAGAGCGACGCCTCGCTGACGGCGCTGCTCGGCGGCGCCGGGTTGCGCGAGCAGGCGGCCGACGGCGCTGCCTTCCCCTATGTCACTTATGGCCGGACCAGTGCGTTCGATCTGGACACCGGCGCCGACAATGATGCCGACCAGCTGATCACGTTGCATGTCTGGTCGAAGGCGCAAGGCGAGGCCGAGACGCGTCTGATCATGGACAGCATCCGGGCGCGCCTCGACGGCGCTGCATTCGCCACCGGCTCGCGCGAGCAGACCCGACTGTCCCTCGAGTTTGCCGAGGCGCGCTATGACGAGGACCTGGCGCTCCATCACGGGGTGCTGCGGATTCGCGCCCTCACGCAAAGCGCACCCTAGAGCGTTTCGCGGAAACGCCGAACCGATCTATCTCCTTGTTTGACGCAATTCCCAAGGGAAAGCGCTACGCGCATTTCCCGGGAAAACCGCTTCACACTTTTCCTGGAATTGCTCTAAATCTGCGCCTGGATCTCGGCCTTGTCGATCACCGACCACACCTCGCGGATGCCACCCTCTCCGAATTCGTAGAAAACATTCTCGGTGAACGTCACGCGCTTGCCGTTCACCGGCAGGCCGAACAGCATGCCCTTGGGATGACAGTCGAAATGCAGGCGTGCCGCCACGCGCGGTGGTTGGCAGACCAGCAGTTCGATATTGAAACTGAGATCGGGAATGGCCTCGAAATCGCCTTCGAGCATGCGGCGATAGCCTGACAGGCCGAGCATTTCGCCATTGTGCTGAACTTCATTGCCGACAAACATTCCGAGATTGGCCCAGTCCTGGGCATTCAGGCAGGCGATGTAGCCCCGGTAGAGGTCGGCAAGGTCACTATCCGTCATGGCGCACTCCGATGGCTTGGCGTTTCCTCGGCTAATTAGGGCGCCTCTGAGAATGGTCGCGCCTTGACCTGTTCCCAATCCACCTACGATTTGAAGCCCGTTCGCAAAAATCATAGCCGCGCAGCCGGTTTTCCGGCTATGAATCCCACGCCCGGTCTGAGGGGACAGGGGTAACATGATTGCATTCATTCGTTTCGCGCGCAGGGGGAATTGCGGCGATGGATTTCCGCCCGTTCAACGTTCATTTCACGTTCAGCACAGTTGCGTTACAACGCCGACCATGAAAACGCTTCGCTCTCTTTTCGGAACCGCGACACTGGCGCTTGCAGCGGCCGGAGTTTTGGCGTCGGTGCCGGCGGCCGCGGCAGATTGCTATGCGATCGGCCAGCAGGTTGCCGAGCAGTATGGCGGCACCCTGGCCAAGGCTTCGCAGTCGACCCGTGGCGGCCAGGAGGTCTGCGTCATCGTCGTGCTCGTTCCTGGCAAGGACGGTCAGCGCCCGCGCCGCTCCGAGATCGTCGTCCCGGCGAACTGATCCCATCTTCCCTCTCGCAGGGCTCGTTTCCCAGGCCGCCGGAATCGGCCTATATCTGAGACATCAACAGGCCTGACCGATCATGCGCGTACTCGTCGTCGAAGATGACAAGGATCTGAACCGGCAACTGGCCGACGCGCTGGTCGATGCCGGCTATGTCGTCGACCGCGCCTATGACGGCGAGGAGGGCCATTTCCTCGGCGACACCGAGCCTTACGACGCCGTCGTGCTCGACATCGGCCTTCCGCAGATGGATGGTATCAGTGTCGTCGAGCGCTGGCGCCGCAACAGCCGCAAGATGCCGGTGCTGATCCTGACCGCGCGCGACCGGTGGAGCGACAAGGTGTCGGGCATCGATGCAGGCGCCGACGACTACGTCACCAAGCCGTTCCACATCGAGGAGGTGCTGGCGCGGGTGAGGGCGCTGATCCGGCGCGCCGCCGGCCATGCCTCGTCCGAGCTCACCTGCGGGCCACTGCGCCTCGACACCAAGGCCTCCAAGGCTGATGTCGACGGCCAGCCGCTGAAGCTGACCTCGCATGAATTCCGCCTGCTTGCCTATCTCATGCACCATATGGGCGAGGTGGTGTCGCGCACCGAACTGGTCGAGCATCTCTACGACCAGGATTTCGACCGCGATTCCAACACCATCGAGGTGTTTGTCGGCCGGTTGCGCAAGAAGATGGGCATCGACATGATCGAAACCGTGCGCGGCATGGGCTATCGCATGCGTGAGCCGGAGGCGTAAGGCGGAACCGCTCCCCATACCAGCAAGGAAGCCTTTTTCGGCACGGCTCTGGCCGCGCTCGCTGGCTTTCCGCGTCATCGGCTTTTCCACGATCTGGGCGATCCTCACCCTGGTCGTCATCTTCACCCTGATCACCACGCTCTACCGCCAGGCCAGCGAGCGCGGCTTCGACAGCCTTTTGTCGGCGCATTTGTTCAACCTGATCGGCTCAGTCGGCGTTTCCGAATCGGGCCAGCTCACCGGCGCTCCCGACCTCGGTGACCTGCGCTTCTCGGAACCGAACTCGGGCTGGTACTGGTCGGTGGAGCCGGCGTCTGAAGGCGTGCATGGAAACCTTCATTCGTCCTCGATGACCACGACGATACCGTCGCCGACCGTCGCCGAGGTGCCTTTCAATTCCAGTTTCCAGCGCAGCTATTCCACCGACGGCATCGGTGACGAGGAACTGCAGGTGTTCGAAAGCGAGTTCGTCCTCGACGCCAAGAACCGCGCCGCGCGCTTCCGCGTCATGGGCAACAAGACGGAGCTCGAGCAGGAGATCGCCACCTTCCAGGGCCGCCTGCTGACCTATCTTAGCCTGTTCGGCGTCGGCATGATCGCCATCAATGCGATCGCCATCCTGCTCGGCCTGCAGCCTTTGCGCCGGGTCCGCAACGCGCTTGCTTTGGTGCGCGAAGGTACGGCGCAGCGGCTCGACGGCCAGTTCCCCGCCGAGATCGAGCCGTTGGCCAACGAGACCAACGCACTGATCGAAAACAACAAGCGCATCGTCGAGCGCTCGCGCACGCAGGTCGGCAACCTTGCCCATTCGCTGAAGACGCCGCTGGCGGTGCTGATTAATGAGGGGCGGGCACTGGGCGGCCTCAAGGGCCAGCTCATCGCCGACCAGGCCGCCTCGATGCAGAAGCAGGTCGATCATTATCTGCAGCGGGCCCGGGTCGCGGCGCAGCGCGACAGCGTCGTCTACCGCACCCCCGTGACGCCCCTTGTGCAGCGCATGGTGCGCGTGCTGCAGAAACTCAAGCCTGATGTCAGCCTGTCGCTTACGCTGCCGGCGGCCGACATCGTCTTTGCCGGCGAGCGCGAGGATCTGGAGGAACTACTCGGCAATCTGCTGGACAATGCCATGAAATGGGCAAGGAGCACTGTTGCCGTGTCCGTCATGCCGGCTGGAAAGGACGCCTCCAGGCTGTTCGAGATCGCTATCGAAGATGACGGTCCCGGCATTCCCGAGGACAAGGCCCGCGATGCCTTGAAACGCGGACGGCGCCTTGACGAGACAAAGCCGGGGACCGGTCTCGGACTTGCCATTGTCGCCGACCTCGTCAACGAGTATGGCGGCGCTCTGGCGCTGGAGCGTTCCGCCATGGGCGGGCTGAAGGCGATAGTCCGGTTGCGGAGCCTCCAGTGATGCTTTTTCCACGGCCAATCGACATGGCTGGGTGCCTGTGTTATGGCGGCCCGGCGATTGCTCAAAAAGCCGTCGGAAACGCCAAATTTCCGACAAATATCAATAGTATGGCTTGTAGATATCCCTGATGACGCGGGCCCCCGGCGCATCCCGTTCAAGAAAACTGGTTGTAGGCATGAAGATTCGCGTTGCGCTCGTTTCCGCACTGCTCGCTCTTTCCGGCTGCGGAACGCTGAGCAAAGGCGGCGGCCCGGATATTTCCATCACCAACCCGCCCGCGTCGCCTCCTTCAGGGGCCAAAGTCGCGACGACGATCATTTCGGCCATGGCCGGCGGGCTCGTCGGTGGCTCCATCGGCAGTGGCCTCAACGAGACCGAGAAGCGCAAGGCGCTCGAGGCGGAATACAAGGCGCTCGAATACACCGCGAGCGGCCAGAAGGTGACGTGGAAGAGCGACAGTTCGGCCCATTCCGGCGAAGTCGTCGCGGCCCAGCCCTATCGCGTCGGTTCGCAGGATTGCCGCCAGTATACCCATACGGTGTTTACCGGCACGGCCGGCCAGACCGCGCGTGGCACCGCATGTCGCAACGCCGACGGCAGCTGGACGCCGCTGACCTGACAACCCGGTCCGGCGGATCGGAACCGGGCCTTGCCTTGATCGGGACTTGATGTCCCGTCAAAGCGTCGCAGCATGCCCGTGTTGGCAGGGCAGGGCACTCGTTCTATTGGAAGAACCATGCTGTTCTGGGTCATAGCCGCAATCCTCACGCTGGGCGCAAGCCTGGCGGTGCTGCTGCCGCTGACAGGCGGTGGCAAGGGCGCTTCAACCAGCAGCGAGCACGATCTCGAAGTCTATCGCGACCAGTTGGCCGAGCTCGAGCGTGACGCCGCGCGCGGCCTGATCCAGCCGGCGGAAGCCGAGGAAGCGCGTGCCGAAATCGCCCGCCGCATCCTTCGCCTGGGGGATGTTGGTCCGGCCCATGCACCCGGCATGCGGCAGCCGTCGAGGGCGGCCAGGCTGGTGGCGACGGGAGCGGTGTTGCTAGTCCCGCTGCTCAGCTGGAGCCTGTACAGCCAGCTGGGCTCGCCGGATCTGCCGTCGCAGCCCCTTGCCGAACGGCTGGCCAAGAATCCGGCCGATAGCTCAGTGGATGAGTTGGTGGCACGCGCCGAGGCTCATCTTGCGGCCAATCCCAGCGATGGACGTGGCTGGGACGTGCTGGCCCCGATCTATCTGCGCCTGCAGCGTTTTTCCGATGCCGTGACCGCCTATCGCAACGCCATCCGCCTCGACGGCGACACCGCTGCCCGCGAGGCCGGGCTCGGCGAGGCGATCGCCAATGCGGCCGGCGGTATTGTCTCGGCCGATGCCCAAGCCGCTTTCGAGCAGGCGTTGAAGCTCGATCCGGCAAACCCGAAAGCGTCCTTCTACCTGGCCATGGCGCTGGCGCAGGAAGGCCGTCTGGCAGAAGCATCCGCTGCCTGGCAGAAGATGCTCGGGCTCCTGCCGCCGGACTCACCCTGGCGCGGTGCCGTCCAGCAGGCGCTGGCCGAGGCCGCCAGCCGCAATGTTGCGTTAGGAGAACCCGCGAAAGGCCCCGATGCGGCAGCCGTCGATGCCGCTTCGTCGATGGCGCCGCAGGACAGGCAGGCCATGATCGACACCATGGTCGCTGGTCTTGACGAAAAACTGCGGCAAAATCCGCGCGACACGGAAGGATGGATGCGGCTCATTCGTTCCTATGTGGTGCTGGGCAAGGCCGACCAGGCGCGCGACGCGCTGCATCGCGGTATTGCCGTTTTCGGCGCCGACAGTGACGAAGCGAAGAAATTCACCGCCTTTGCCGCCTCGCTCGGCCTGACGGCGACGGAGTAGGACATGACGCGCAAGCAGAAGCGATTGTCGGTGATTGTCGGAGGGCTGGCCTTCCTCGGCGCCGCCACCGGACTGACCTTCTATGCGCTCGGCCAGAAGGCCTCCTATTTCTACATGCCTGCCGATCTGACCACCGCCAGCCTGGAGCCGGGTCAGCGCATCAGGCTCGGCGGCCTCGTCGAAGAGGGCACGGTCGTGCGCGGGCAGGGCGCAACCGTTGCGTTCTCGGTGACCGACACGCACAAATCGGTCAAGGTCACCTACACCGGCATCCTGCCCGACCTGTTCCGCGAGGAGCAGGGCGTCATCACCGAGGGTTCTTTCGGCACCGACGGCGTCTTTGTCGCCGACAGCGTGCTGGCCAAGCATGACGAACGCTACATGCCCAAGGAAGTGGCCGACGGGCTGAAGGCCAAGGGCGTCTGGCAGGAAAGCACGAACTGATAATGGTAGAGACCGGACATTTCGCGCTCGTCCTCGCCTTCGCACTGTCGCTGGTGCAGATGCTCGTGCCGCTCATCGGCGCCCGCACCGGCAACCAGCGGCTGATGGCCGTCGGCGGGCCTGTCACAGTTACCGGCTTCGCGCTGACCGCGCTGTCCTTCGCCGCACTTGCCGGCGCCTATGCAAGCTCCGATTTCTCGGTGGCGAGCGTGTGGGAAAACTCGCATTCGCTGCAGCCGCTGATCTACAAGATCACCGGAACCTGGGGCAATCACGAAGGCTCGATGCTGCTGTGGGTGCTGATCCTGACCTTCTTCGGCGCGCTCGTCGCCGTCTTCGGCTCCAACCTTCCGACGACGCTGCGCGCCAATGTTCTGGCCGTGCAAGGGGCGATCGGCGCCACCTTCTTCCTGTTCATCCTGGCGACGTCCAATCCGTTCATCCGGCTCAATCCGGCGCCGATCGAGGGTCGTGACCTCAACCCGGTCCTGCAGGATCTCGGCCTCGCCATCCACCCACCGCTGCTCTATCTCGGCTATGTCGGCTTCTCCATCTGCTTTTCCTTCTCGGTGGCGGCGCTGATCGAAGGCCGCATCGATGCGTCCTGGGCGCGCTGGGTGCGGCCATGGACGCTGGTCGCCTGGATGTTTTTGACCGGCGGCATCGCCATGGGCTCATACTGGGCCTATTACGAGCTCGGCTGGGGCGGCTTCTGGTTCTGGGACCCGGTCGAGAACGCCTCCTTCATGCCGTGGCTGGCGGGCACCGCGCTGCTGCATTCGGCCATCGTCATGGAAAAGCGGTCGGCGCTGAAGATCTGGACGCTGCTGCTTGCCATTTTGACCTTCTCGCTGTCGCTGCTCGGCACCTTCCTGGTGCGCTCCGGCGTCTTGACCTCGGTGCATGCCTTCGCCACCGATCCGACGCGCGGCATCTTCATCCTGTGCATATTGACGCTGTTCATCGGCGGCTCGCTGGCACTGTTTGCGCTGCGCGCCTCAAGGCTGACCGCTGGCGGCCTGTTCCACCCGATCTCGCGCGAAGGCGCGCTGGTGCTCAACAACCTGTTCCTGACCACTGCGACCGCCACCGTGCTGGTCGGTACGCTCTATCCGCTGGCGGTCGAGGCGCTTTCGGCCGGCAAGATCTCGGTCGGCGCACCGTTCTTCAACCTGACATTCGGTCCGCTGATGCTGCCGCTGCTGGTCCTGGTTCCGTTCGGGCCGCTGCTCGCCTGGAAGCGCGGCGACCTCTATGCCGCCGCCCAGCGCCTCATGGCGGCCTTTGCTGTCGCCCTCTCGGCGATACTGGTCACCGGCTTGTTCATCGACGGCGCCTCGGTGTTCGCGGCCGTCGGCGTCGGCCTCGCCTGCTGGCTGGTCTGCGGCGCGCTCACCGACCTTGCCGTCAAATCCGGCTTTGGCAATGTGTCGCCGGCCATCATGCTGCGCCGTTTCGCCGGCCTGCCGCGTTCGGTGTTCGGCACGGCACTTGCCCATCTCGGTCTTGGGCTGACGACGCTCGGCATTGTCGGCACGCTGTGCTTCGGCACCGAAAAAATCCTGTCGATGCATGCCGGTGAGAGCGTCGAACTGTCCGGCCACACGCTTCGCTTCGAAGGGCTCTATCCCGCGCAAGGCCCGAACTATAGCGAAGATCGCGGCCGCTTTTCCCTGATCGGGGCTGATGGCGGTGTTTCGGCTGAGATCACCTCGGCCAAGCGCTTCTTTCCGGTGCGGCAGACGACGACGACAGAATCCGGCATCGAGACGATCGGGTTCAGCCAGCTCTATCTGTCGCTGGGCGACGAGGGCACCGACGGTTCGGTCGTCGTGCGCCTGTGGTGGAAGCCGCTGGTGACGCTGATCTGGGGCGGTGCTCTCGTGATGATGGCGGGCGCGGCAATGTCAATGTTCGACCGCCGCCTGCGTGTCGGCGCGCCGTCGCGCCGCCGCAAGCAGGCTTCAGCCATGCCGTCGGCAGGTGTGCCGTGAGCACCAGGTTCTCGCTGGTTTCGTTGATCCTGTTGCTGGCACTTTTGTTTGCCGGCGCCGCCCAGGCAGTCAAGCCGGACGAGGTTCTCGCTGACCCGGCACTTGAGGCGAGGGCGCGGAGCCTGTCGGAGGGCCTGCGTTGCATGGTCTGCCAGAACCAGTCCATCGACGAATCCGACGCCGACCTTGCCCGCGACCTGCGAATCCTGGTGCGCCAGCGCCTGGTTGCCGGCGATACCGACCAGCAGGTGATGGACTATATCGTGTCGCGCTACGGCGAGTTCGTGCTGCTGAAGCCGCGCTTCAGCCCGCGCAACGCCTTGCTGTGGGGCACGCCGGTGCTTCTGCTTCTGATCGGCGGCATTTTCATTGTGCTCACCACGCGCTCCCGCCGCTCGCTTGCAACCAAGGCGCTGAGCGCCGAGGAACAGGCGGCGCTGGACACCATCCTGCGGCGCGACTGAAGCCCAACATTACAAAACTTTCATGAACCGGAAATGGCGCCGTAATGTGCGCCGCTCTATTCCTCTTCTCCGAGGATGCTCTGCCTGAGCCGCATCCAGTAAAAAGAGGATACGAGACCCATGCCTATTGCCCCCAATTCATATTCCCGCACCCGCAAGCGTCTGTTGGCCGCCGCCGCATCGCTGGCCATTGCCGGCGCCATTGGTTTCGGCGCCGTCACCACCGGCACGGCCCCAGTTCTGGCCGACGCCGTGCGGGTCGAGGCGCCGCAGGTGCCGGGCTTTGCCGATGTCGTCGAGCGCGTTTCGCCCGCCGTGGTCAGCGTCAAGGTCAAGGCCAAGATCGAGCCTGCCTCCGATGACGGTTCCGACCAGATGCAGGATCCGGATGGCAACCCTCTGCCCGACAATCCGCAGCTGCGCCAGTTCTTCAAGCAATTCCGCGGCTTCGGCGACCAGAACGGCCAGTTCGGCAACCGCCGCTTCAACCACCGCGACCACAACAACGACCAGCCCCGCCCAGTCGCGCAGGGCTCCGGCTTCTTCATCTCCGATGACGGCTATCTCGTCACCAACAACCATGTCGTGGAGGAAGGCTCGGCCTTCACTGTTGTGATGAACGACGGCAAGGAACTCGATGCCAAGCTGATCGGCACCGATCCGCGCACCGATCTCGCCGTGCTCAAGGTCGATGGCGTCGGCAAGTTCACCTATGTCGATTTCGCCGACGATTCCAAGGTTCGCGTCGGCGACTGGGTGGTGGCCGTCGGCAATCCGTTCGGCCTCGGCGGCACCGTCACCGCCGGCATCGTCTCGGCCCGTGGCCGCGACATCGGCGCCGGCCCTTATGACGATTTCATCCAGATCGACGCGTCGGTCAACCGCGGCAATTCGGGTGGCCCGACCTTCAACCTCAACGGCCAGGTCGTCGGCATCAACACGGCGATCTTCTCGCCCTCGGGCGGCAGCGTCGGCATCGCCTTCGACATTCCGGCCTCGACCGCCAAGCAGGTGGTGCAGGATCTGATGAAGAGCGGCTCGGTGCAGCGTGGCTGGCTCGGCGTGGAAATCCAGCCGGTCACCTCCGATATCGCCGAATCGCTGGGCCTGAAGTCGCAGAACGGCGCCCTGGTTTCCAGCGCCCAGGACGGCGGACCCGGCAAGAAGGCCGGCATCACCGCCGGTGACGTGATCACCCAGGTCGAAGGCAAGGACGTTGCATCGCCGAAGGAGCTGGCTCGCTTGATCGGCGCCTATTCGCCCGGCAAGGCGATCGACGTCACGGTGTGGCGCGACGGCAACAGCGAGACGATCAAGGTCGATCTCGGCACGCTGCCGTCCACCGACAAGCAGGCCTCGGCTGACCAGCAACAGCCTGCGGCACCGGCAAAGCCCGCAGCACTCGCCGATCTCGGTCTCACCGTTACCAAGTCGGAGAACGGCAAGGGCCTGGTGGTGACCGATGTCGATCCCGACAGCGATGCCGCCGACCGCGGCATCCAGCCCGGCGACATCATCACCTCGGTCAACTCGACCGAAGTGAACGGCACCGAGGACGTCACCAAGGCGATGGCCGATGCAGCCAAGTCCGGCCGCAAGGCGGTGCTGATGCAGATCACCCGCGACGATAGCAATCGCTTCGTCGCCCTGCCGGTCGCCAAGGGATGACATCACACAGTTTCCAGTGCGGCGGTTTCAACACCCCCGAGCCGCCGCATGGGAAAGCAAGGGGCCGAACGCGTTAGTCAGTCATCGTGTTCTGTCCCCGGCGGCAGCGGGCTCCCATCGCCCGCTGCCGCTCTAACAGCAAAGTTTTGCGAACATGGCGGCCCCTCAATCTTCCAGCGAAATCGCGTATAACGGCTCTATGAAGATTCTCGTCATAGAAGACGATCGCGAGGCGGCCGACTATATGCAGAAGGCCTTCGGCGAGGCCGGGCATACCGCCCATGTCGCCGGCGACGGCGAAACCGGCTTTGCGCTGGCCGATGCGGGCGACTATGACGTGATGGTCGTCGATCGTATGATGCCGCGCCGCGACGGGCTCTCGGTCATTGCCGGCCTGCGCTCGCGCGGCAACACCACGCCGGTGCTGATCCTGTCGGCGCTGGGCGAGGTCGATGACCGCGTCACCGGCCTGCGCGCCGGCGGCGATGACTATCTGACCAAGCCTTATGCCTTTTCCGAACTGCTCGCCCGCGTCGAGGTGCTGAACCGCCGCGCCAGCGCCAGGGAAGCCGAAACCGTCTACCGGGTCGGCGATCTCGAGCTTGACCGTCTCTCTCATTCCGTGAAGCGTGCCGCGCGCGAGATCACGCTGCAGCCGCGCGAATTCCGCCTGCTCGAATATCTGATGCGCCATGCCGGCCAGGTGGTGACGCGCACCATGCTGCTCGAAAATGTCTGGGACTACCATTTCGATCCGCAGACCAACGTCATCGACGTCCATGTCTCGCGGCTGCGCGGCAAGATCGAGAAGGGTTTCGACAAACCGATCCTGCATACCGTGCGCGGCGCCGGCTATATGCTGAAGAGCGGCTAGAAACTCGATGGCCCTATCCTTGCCGGCCATCATGAGGACGACGGCGGCGCGGCTTTCGGCGCTCTATTTCTTGCTTTTCGCCCTCTGCGCCGTGTTGCTCGTCTTCTACATGACGTCGCTATCCGCGCGCATGCTGACCGGCCAGACCCAGCAGACCATCAATGACGAGGTGCTCGGCCTGGCACGTGCCTATCAGCGCGGCGGCCTGCCGGTGCTGGTGCGCGTGGTCGAGCAGCGCTCGCGCCAGCCCGGCGCCAACCTCTATCTGATCGCCGACGCCAACGGCCAGATCCTGACCGGCAACGTGCAGAGCCTGGAGCCGGGCGTGCTCGAGACCGACGGCTGGACCACCGAGCCATTCTCCTACCGGCGCTTCGGCGAAGGCGAGCTTGAGCGGCAGCGCAATCAGGCTTCCGATCAAAACGGGACGCAGCCCGGCGAGACCGAAATTCAGTCCGAAGGTGAGAAGGGTCACAACGCCATCGCCCTGGTGTTGCGGCTGCCCAACCAGATGATCATGCTAGTCGGCCGCGATCTCGGCGAACCCGAGCGCTTCCGCGCCGTCATCCGCCGCGCCTTGATGCTGGCGCTGGGCATGATGGGGCTGGGCGGGCTGCTGATCTGGTTCTTCGTCGGCCGCGCGGCACTGAAGCGCATCGACAGCGTCTCGGAAGCGAGCCGCCGCATCATGGGCGGCGACCTGACAGGTCGGTTGCCGGTGACCGGGGCCGGCGATGAGTTCGATCGTCTGTCGGAAAACCTCAACACCATGCTGGCCAGGATCGCGACGCTGAACGAAGGCCTGAAACAGGTCTCCGACAACATCGCCCATGATTTGAAGACGCCGCTGACCAGACTGCGCAACCGCGCCGAGGCCACACTTTCGGGCAAGCACAAGAACACCGACTACCGGCAGGCACTGGAGGGCACCATCGCCGAGTCCGACCAGCTGATAAAAACCTTCAACGCCATCCTGATGATCTCCAGGCTGGAGGCGGGCTATTCCTCGGAAAGCACCAGCAAGGTCGATCTCGCCGCCGCCGTGCGCGATGTCGTCGAGCTGTACGAGCCTGTGGCGGAGGAGGCTGGCGTCGAGCTCGAAACCTCTGTGGCCGGGGAGTTCTCCGTCCATGGCAACCGCGAGCTGATTGGTCAGGCGCTGTCGAACATCGTCGACAACGCAATCAAATACTCCACCGACGCGACGGAAAAGCCTTTTGTGCGCGTGGCCCTGCAGCGCGTCGGCCATGACATCAGGCTTTCGGTCGCCGACAATGGGCATGGCATCCCTGACGACGCCGACCGCGCCAGGGCGACCGAGCGCTTCGTTCGGCTGGAAAAGAGCCGCTCGCAGCCGGGTTCGGGCCTCGGCCTCAGCCTCGCCAAGGCGATCATGACGTTTCACAATGGCAGGCTCGAACTTCTGCCTGCCAATCCCGGATTGTCCGTTATCATGAGTTTCCCGGTGCGGGAGGACCATTGATGGCGGTGAGGATGGCGGCGAAACGGACCGAGATGGAATGGCACCTGCAGTTGGCCACGCAACTGGCGCCGCTGGACGGGAGCCGCGCCCGGCGTGAACTGTCGGAGATCGCCGGCGACGCCGAGGACGAAGGTCTGCCACGGCTGGCGAAGTTTTTGGGCGGCAAAGGCGCAGCCCAGGATTTTCTCGCTGCCGTCTTCGACCTCTCACCCTTCCTGCGCGATATCGCCCGCCGCCGGCCGCAAATCCTTGACGCGCTGTTCGATGACGGTGTCGAGGCCAGGTTGCTCAGCATTGCCGAAGCGATCGGCAAGGCCGCCTTCGCTGAGACGGTTTCGGAATCGAGCCTGATGATGGAGCTCAGGCATTGGAAGGGGGAAGCTCACTTCCTGATTGCGCTTGCAGACCTCTCCGGCGAGGCCGATGCCGCGCTGACGGTCAGGCGTCTCAGCGATCTCGCCGACGCCTGCACTCGCGCTGCCGTCGACTTCCTGCTGCGCGAGGCGCACAGCCAAGGCAAGCTCAAATTGCCCGATCCCGACAATCCGTCGTGGTGGTCCGGCTGGATCTTGCTCGGCATGGGCAAGCTCGGCGCGCATGAACTGAATTTTTCCTCCGACATCGACCTCGTCGTCTTCTTCGATCCCGATGCGAAGGCGATCGTCGATCCGCTCGATGCCACCGAGCTGTTTGCGCGGCTGACCCGCAGGTTGGTCCGCATCCTGCACGACCGCACCGAGCACGGCTATGTCTTCCGCACCGACCTCAGGCTCCGCCCCGATCCCGGCTCGACGCCGCTGGCGATCCCGGTCGAGGCGGCGCTGCGCTACTATGAGGCGCGCGGCCAGAACTGGGAACGTGCCGCCATGATCAAGGCGCGCCCCGTGGCCGGCGATCTCGCCGCCGGCGAGGCGTTCCTGCGGGAGTTGCAGCCCTATGTCTGGCGCAAATACATGGATTACGCGGCAATCGCCGATGTCCATTCGATCAAGCGCCAGATCCATGCCCACAAGGGCCATAGCGAGATCGCGGTGAAGGGCCACAACGTCAAGCTCGGTCGCGGCGGCATTCGCGAGATCGAGTTCTTCGTCCAGACCCAGCAGCTGATTGCCGGCGGCCGTTTTCCCGAGCTGCGCGGCCGCGAGACCGTGCCAATGTTGGGTGCGCTGGCAGCGCGCAACTGGATCACCGCCGATGCGCGCGACACACTCACCCGCCAGTACTGGTTCCTGCGCCGCGTCGAACATGCCATCCAGATGGTCGCCGACGAGCAGACGCATATCCTGCCGGACGATGATGAGGGACTGGAACGCATCGCCCATATGCTGGGCTTTGCCGATGCCGCCAAATTTTCCGAAACTTTTCGCGCGGCTTTGCATGAAGTTGAGCGCCACTACGCTGCGCTGTTCGAAACCGCGCCGGAACTGTCGGCCGGCGTCGGCAATCTGGTCTTTACCGGCGATGTCGACGACCCCGACACGCTGCAGACCTTGCACGGCCTCGGCTTCAAGCGGCCGAGCGATATCTGCCGCGTCATCCGCGGCTGGCATTTCGGCCGCTACCGCGTCACCCAGTCGGCCGAGGCGCGCGAGCGGCTGACCGAACTGACACCGGCGCTGCTCAAAGCCTTCGGCCAGACGCGCCGCGCCGATGAGGCGCTTGTTCGTTTCGACGAATTCCTCGCCGGTCTGCCCGCCGGCATCCAGCTGTTTTCGCTGCTGCAATCGAACCCCGCCCTGCTGAAGCTGATGGCGACCATCATGGGTGCCGCGCCCCGGCTGGCTGCGATCATCACCAGGCGCCCACATGTCTTCGACGGTCTGCTCGATCCGGCGTTGCTGACCGAACTGCCCAATCGCGCCTATCTGTCGGCGCGGCTGGCGGCTTTTATCGAAGGTGACAGCGCTTACGAGGATGTGCTCGACCGCTTGCGCATCTTTGCCTCCGAGCAGAAGTTCCTGATCGGTGTGCGCCTGCTCGCAGGCTCGATCAGCCCGAGCCGTGCCGGCCGCGCCTTTTCCGACCTCGCCGACCTTACCATTGGCGCCGCACTGCAGGCGGTAACGGCCGAATTTGAGCGGCGCCACGGCCGTATCGCCGGCGGCACCGTGTCGCTGCTCGGCATGGGCAAGCTCGGCAGCCGCGAATTGACGGCCGGCTCCGATGTCGACCTCATCCTGCTCTACGATCACGACGCCGATGCCGAAGAATCCGACGGCGACAAGCCGCTGGCGCCGTCGCATTACTACGCCAGGATGACGCAGCGGTTGATCGCGGCTGTCTCGGCGCCGACCGCCGAGGGCGTGCTGTACGAACTCGACCTGCGCTTGCGGCCATCCGGCAACAAGGGGCCGGTGGCCACCCACGTCGACGCCTTCAAGAAGTACCAGCGCCAGGAGGCCTGGACCTGGGAGCACATGGCGCTGGCGCGGGCACGCGTCATTGGCGGCGACGCTGCGCTCTGTGCAGAGGTCGAGGCCGAGGTGGCCGCACTGCTGGCCCTGCCGCGCGACATCGCCAAGGTGAAGGCCGAGGCCCTAGAGATGCGCGCTCTGATAGAGAAGGAAAAGTCGCCGCGCGATCTCTGGGACATCAAGCTGATCTCCGGCGGCCTCATCGACGTCGAATTCATCGCGCAGGTGGCCGTCATCACCGGTCAGGTCGAAGCCGGCCGCGGGGTGACCGCGACCGGCGAAATCCTGTCGCATCTGGCGCCGGATTTCGCCGACGCCGATGTCAGGCAAGAGCTTTGCGAAGCCTACCAGCTCTATCTGGCGCTGACCCAGATGACGCGGCTTTGCCTCACCGGTGCCTTCGAACGCGACGACGTTCCGCCGGGATTGTCGGATCTGCTTCTGGCGGTGACTAGCCTGCCGGATTTCGGTGTGCTGGAAGCACATCTCAAGGAGACGTCGCAAAAGGTCAGAAAGGATTTCGACCTTCTGCTTCGTACGGAGCGGTCGTGAGGGCGTGAAGCGCTGACGGCTGTTTCGGATCGCATCGGGGGTGACGATGCAACAGGAGAATACCCATGAGAAAGACAACCGGACTTGCCCTTGCCTTTGTCGCGCTCGCCGGCGCCGTTGGCACCACCGCCTATGCCGAGAACAATGCCAGCGCCAGAATGCGCGAGGGCACGATGATGCGCCTCAGCAAGGCGATGAAGGATTCCAACGGCACCATCAGCTTCGACCAGTTCTCCGACGCCATGAACGCCCGGCTGAAGAAGCTGGTCGCCGACAATGGCGGCAAGCTGACCGTGGCCCAGCTCGCCGACGCGCTGGAGAAGGCGCGGTTCGAGGAAATGGCCAAGCGCATCGTCGCTCGCTACGACACCAAGGGCGATGGCACATTGACCACGGAAGACATCACCGGGCGTGAGAAAAAAGTGTTCGCCATGCTCGACCGCAACAATGACGGCAAGATCGAGCGTAACGAATTGCCGAAGAACGGCCGCATGGGCCGTCATAGTCAATGGGACGGCGGCGACGACATGCAGTGAATGCCGATTACGGCCTCGGCGGCAAAAGCCGCCGGGACCGACAAGACCGGACAGCTACTCGGTCCTTTGAACACGGCGCAGAGCGCGGCTCGCGTGAGCCTGCAAAATCCGCTCGCGCAGATATGCGTAGAAGCGAGGCGGCAGCATGCCATAATCGAAGCGGGTGGGCCTGCTTCCCGCAATGGGCCTGAGATCAGGCCCGGGCCAGAGGAAATCATTGGTTTCGCTGACGAGCACCCATGACGGCATGTTGTCGAGCCCAAGGTGGGCTTTGAGCGATGCAGGTATCTCGATCGCATCGGCCGGATCGCTCGGGACCGAGTGGGTAATCGGAACCACCGTGACGACCTCGCGGCCCTCCACGATTCGGCGCGCGGCAACGATTGCGCAGGGCCGATTCTTGCGGCCTTCTTCCGCGCCTTGGCTGCTTTCGTCCGCCCATAGATAGGAATAGGAAATTACCAGCCCGGGGACAGGCTTGGGCAGACTCACGGCGTCCAGTCTTTGAGCATCGCGTCCAGCTCGTCATATTCTGATGGGACAGCGCTTCTGGCGATCGCGTTTAATGTCTCGTCGTCCAGGTCCTCAACGGGACGGGCGACCCGCCCCTTGACCAGAACTTCAAACATTGCCGCCGAGAGAAGCACTGTATGGGTCCGGCCATTCTTCGTTATCGCAACCGGCGCCCGCTGTGCGGCATCCTGGAACCGTCCGACGTTCTGCTGGAATTCTGTCGATGTCACACGCATGAAAGATACCTCTATATCTATAATAGATAGAATAGATGACCTTTTCAAGGATGGCTGCCACAGCGCGCCCGACAGGGTGCCTACCTCAGGCCGCCGCTTTCACCGCCCGCTGCGCCTTCTTCACCGGGATGCGCACCGACACGATGGTACCGACTCCTTCGGTCGAGCGGATTTTCAGCGCGCCGCCCTGCAGCTCGGCGAGCGAGCGCGAGATGGCGAGGCCGAGGCCGGAGCCAGCGTGGTTCTTGGAGAACTGGTTCTGCACCTGTTCGAATGGCCGGCCAAGCTTGCTCAGCGCTTCCTTCGGAATGCCGCAGCCAGTGTCCTCAATGGTCAGCACCAGCGCGCCGGAGGTGTTGCGGGCGCGCACCAATATATGGCCGCCCTGGCCGGTGAACTTCACTGCGTTCGAGAGAAGGTTGATGGCGATCTGCTTGATCGCCCGGCGGTCGGCAAACAGTGTCATCGTATCGGCGATGCGGGTTTCGACAGTGATCGATTTCTCGGCCGCCTGCAGCGAGATGACGCGCACCGTCTCGCGGATCAGCGGACAGAGATCGATTTCCTCGCGATCCATCGAGAACTGGCCGGCTTCGATCTTCGACATGTCGAGTATGTCGTTGATGACGCCCAGCAGATACTTGCCGCTGCCGTTGATGTCGTTGGCATATTCCTCGTAGCGCGGCGAACCGAGCGGCCCGAACAGGCCCTGTTCCATCAGTTCGGAAAAGCCGATGATGGCGTTGAGCGGCGTACGCAGTTCATGCGACATATTGGCCAGGAACTCGGACTTGGCCCGGTTGGCGGCCTCGGCGCGCTCGGTTTCCTTCATGTATTTGCGGTTCAGTTCGACCAGCTCCTTGGCGCGTTCTTCCTCGGCCCGGCGGGCAAGGCTGAGGTCGTGGATGGTCGCCATCAGCCGGCGTTCGCTGTCGACCAGCTTTTCCTGGTGCAGTTTGATCTGGGTGATGTCGGAGCCGACGGAGACGGTGCCGCCGTCCCGGGTCCTCAGTTCGTTGACTTGCAGCCAGCGCCCGTCCGAGAGTTGCCGCTCGAAGGTTGCGCCGCCTTGCGGCCCGTTGGTGTTGGCCAACCGCCGTTCCGAGGCGAAGGCCAGCATGCGTTCTTCCAGCATGGCGCGCGCCGCGCCCGGCATGACGTCGCGGTCCGACAGGCCATTGTCCTTCTGGTATTTGGAATTGCACATGATCAGGCGCTGGGCGGCATCCCACAGCACGAAGGATTCATTGATGTTCTCGATCGCGGTCCGCAGCCGCAGGTCGGCCGCCTCCGAGCGCAGTGCCAGGTGCCGTTGCTCGGTGACGTCGACGGCGATGCCGATCAGCTGGATTTCAGGCGCTTCCGGATCGATTACCTGAGCCCTGGCGCGCATCCACACCCACTGGCCGTCGGCGTGACGCATGCGGAACACCTGGTCGATATGGTCTATCTCGCGCTCGACGATCCGGTTGGCAAGTTGGAACAGGTCGCCGTCTTCGGGGTGGATGATGTCGTCGACCTCGCCGAACGACAGCATCGAGTTGCAGGGCTCGTAGCCCAGCATGTCATACATCGAGCGCGACCAGTACATCTTGCCGCGCACCATGTCCCAGTCCCACAGGCCGCACCGGCCGCGCACCAGCGCCATGTCGATGCGCTGGTGGGCTTCGAGATAGATGCGGTCGGCCGTCTGGGCGCGCGATGCCTGGCCGAAATAGGCGTAGAGGATGATGATCAGCACGCCCGCCGTCAGCACGAACAGCGTAACGTTGAGCGAGACGGTCTTGCGCCAGCTGTCGAACACCGCTTCCTGTGGCACCAGCACTGCGGCGGCGTTCTTGCGGTCCAGGGTCAGGCTCACGGCAGCGTACCAGTCCTGCCCGCCGATGCTGACATCCATAACGCCGGCGCGGTCGCCGAACATGAACAGCGGCTGGCCGTCCAGCACAAGGCTGTCGAGCGATCGCCCCTGCCATCCGGTCGACAGCGGCGACACGGCAATGATCTTGAAGGCGCTATCGGTGACGACAAGCACATGGCTTCGGCCCATGGCGCCCTGGCGGCTGGTGCTTTCCAGCAGGTCGATGGCGCCGCCGGCGGCCGCGTTCGGGTCGGCCGAGATTGCGTTCGCCATCTGGCCGGCGGCCAGCCCCAGCACCGCCTTGACGTCACGCTCGACCTCGTCGCGCTCGTTCATCAGCGACAGGACGCGCAAAGCGGCGATGACGATCAGGAAGATGATGATGAGCGCCGGAATCGATCGGCGCAGAAGCGGTTCAGCAGCCAAGAGCCGCCGGTAGGCTGGTTCAGCGATGAGCCGCGTATTGCCGGCGAGGCCGTCGCCCCGCGCCGTACGCCGCTCAAAAGCCGTCCCTCCGGGCGCGCCCCACGCGTCCGCCTTGGCCATAAATGGCACTCCCCGAATTTCCGTACGCTTGACGATCCGGCAACACCGCACGTCCGAATCGTCTGTAAAGAATCAAAGGTGATTCGCCTTGTCCAGAGGCGCGGGCGAAAAACATTAAAAATTGATTGAAATAACGCCGAAGCCGCGATTCTTCGCGCCCTCCTCTGCCCTGCCGGGCATCTCCCTCACAAGGGGGGAGATTATGCGTCTCAAGCCAGCGTCCGCTCCACAATATCGCGCAAATCCGCCGAGAGCTTCTCGGCACCGGCGATCGCCAGCAGCGCCTCCCTGGCCTTGGCCTGTCTGCCCGGTTCCAGCGAGCGCCAGGAGCGCAATGCCGTCGCCAGCCTCGCTGCCACCTGCGGGTTGCGCTTTTCGACCTCGAGCACGGTCTGCGCGAAGAACCGGTAGCCCTCGCCGTCGGCGCGGTGGAAGCCGGTCTGGTTGGCGCTGGAAAATGTGCCGACCAGCGAGCGCACCCGGTTCGGATTGGCCATCGAGAAGGAAGTGTGGCCGATGAGCTTGCGCACCGTGTCGACTGTCCGCGGTCCCGGCACGCTGGCCTGGATCTGGAACCACTTGTCCATGACCAGCGGATCGGCCCCATAGCGTGCCTCGAAACCGGCCAGCGCCTTGATCGCCTCGGGCGAGCCGTTGTGGCGATGCGCAAGCACCGTGAGTGCTGCGGCGCGATCGGTCATGTTGGTCGCGGCCTCGAAATGCCGGGCGGCGAGCTTGGCGCCAGCTGGCAACAGCGAGAGATAGTCGAGCAGGATGTTGCGCAGCGCCCGCCGTCCCGCACTTGCCGCATCGGGGCTGAACGGGCCGTCGTCGGCCAGGCGATCGTAAAGATTGGCAAAGGCCCCCTGATTGGCGCGCGAGATCTCCAGCGCCAGCGCCTCGCGGGCGGCGAAGATGGCGTCGGGATCGATGTTCCTACCGATGTCGCGGGCAATGTCGGCCTCACCGGGAAGCGACAGCGCCAGCGCCCGGTAGGCCGGCTCGAGCGTCTCATCGCCGGCGATCTTGCCGGCAAGGCCGGTCAGCCTGGCGCTGAAAGCCGGCTTAGCGCCGCCAAGGATCTGGCGGAAGGCAGCGATTAGCGCATCCGTAAGCAGCGTGTTGAACGCTTGCCAGCGCGCGAAAGCGTCGCTGTCGTGCCCGGCGAGGAAGAACTGGTCGTCGGCCTTCTGCTCGACCGAAAGCGTGATCGGCGCCGAAAAGCCGCGGTTGAGCGACACTGCCGGCCGCTCGGCAACGCCGGAGAAGCGCACCATGTGACGGCGCTTGCGGATATGGATGACGCCGTCCTCGACGGCAGCACCTTCGACGCCGCCATAGGCGACCGGTTCGCCGCCGGTGCCGACCAGACCGAAGGCGAGCGGAATGTGCATCAGCCGCTTGCGGCTTTCCGACGGCGTCGGCGGCACCGACTGCTCGATCTCGAGCGTGAACTCGTGCGTGGCCGGATTGTGCGTCGAACTGACGGTCAGGTTTGGCGTGCCCGCCTGGTGATACCAAAGCGCGAATTGCGACAGGTCGCGCCCGGAGGCGTCCTCGAACACTTTGAGGAAATCCTCGATTGTCGCCGCCTCACCGTCATGGCGCTCGAAGTAGAGATCCATGCCGGCGCGGAAAGTCTCGGCCCCGAGGATAGTGCGGATCATGCGCACCACTTCCGAGCCCTTTTCGTAGACCGTCGCGGTGTAGAAATTGTTGATCTCGCGGTAGCGGCGTGGCCGCACCGGATGCGCCAGCGGCCCCTGATCTTCGGGGAATTGGTGCGCCCTCAGCGTACGCACCTCGGCGATGCGCTTGACCGCGCGCGAGCGCTGGTCGGCCGAGAATTCGTGGTCGCGAAAGACCGTCAGCCCTTCCTTCAGGCAGAGCTGGAACCAGTCGCGGCAGGTGATCCTGTTGCCGGTCCAGTTGTGGAAATACTCATGCGCGATGATCGCCTCGATATTGGCGAAATCGGCGTCGGTCGCGGTTTCCCGGTCGGCCAGCACATATTTGTCGTTGAAGATGTTGAGGCCCTTGTTCTCCATCGCTCCCATGTTGAAGTCGGAGACGGCGACGATGTTGAAGACGTCCAGGTCGTATTCGCGGCCGAATGCCCGCTCATCCCATCGCATCGAGCGCTTCAACGCGTCCATGGCGTAGCCGGCGAGCCCTTCCTTGCCCGGCTCGACATAGATGCCGAGCTCGACCTTGCGGCCAGATGCGGTGACGAAACTGTCCGCGACCTGCCCGAGAGTGCCGGCCACCAGCGCAAACAGATAGGACGGCTTGGGGAAGGGGTCGTGCCAGACAGCATAGTGCCAGCCGTCGGCAAGCGCGCCGCTTTCCACCGGATTGCCGTTGGAGAGCAGCAGCGGCGCCTCGTCCAGCTTGGCCTCGATGCGCACGGTGTAGACCGAGAGGATGTCGGGGCGGTCGAGGAAATAGGTGATGCGGCGAAAGCCCTCGGCCTCGCATTGCGTGCAATAGACATTGCTCGAGCGGTAAAGGCCCATCAACGCCTCATTGCTGGCCGGAGCGATCTCGGTCTCGAGCAGCAGCTCGAAGCGGGCCGGCGGCTTCAAAATGGTCAGCTGGTCGGGCGTTGCCAGATAGTCGGCCGGCGAGAGCTCGCGGCCGTCAATGGCGATGCGCTTGAGCACCAGCCCGTCGCCGTCCAGCACCAGCGGTGCCGAGGCGGCAGCATTATCGCGGCGTTCGATCGTCAGCGTGGCGTTAACGCGCGTTGCGTCTGGCGAAAGGCGAAAGGTCAGGCCGGTTTTCGGAATGGAAAAGTCGTTGGGGCGATAGTCTTCGAGCTTGAAGACCTGGCCGGTATCGGTTCGCATTCCCTGGGGTTTCCCTGTCGTTATCGGAGCCTGCGGAGGTATCCGCTGGCCCAAGAAATCTAAAGTGCGCGCTCTTTACACGAAACGGCCACTCGACAAAACTGCGCCAATGCCTATTTCAGGGCGTTCCCCTTCCACCATCATCGCGAGGCCTTGATGACCGTCGTCAGACCGAAATTCGGCATGGACGCCTCTGTGCTGCGTCGTGTGAGGCGCTTCTCGGCATCAATCCAGGAAGCGGCGGGAGCGTGACTTCAGGGCCGAGAGACGAGGCGACGGGGAAACTGTCCGATCACCCCGGCCGCGTGCTGACCGGAATCATGCTCAAGGTCATGTCGGTGGCGGTCTTTGTCGGCATGCAGACCTGCATCAAGGCGGCAGGCACTTTGCCGGCCGGCCAGATCGTCTTCTTCCGCTCCTTCTTCGCCATCTTCCCGATCATTGTTTTCCTGGCCTTCGGGAGAAAACTGGGCACGGCGTTTGCCACCAAACGCCCGCTGAACCACATTGCGCGTGGTGTCGTCGGCGTTTGCGCCATGGGGCTCGGCTTCTTCGCACTGACCAGGTTGCCGCTGCCGGAGGCGATCACGCTCAACTATGCCCAGCCGCTGCTGGTGGTGGCGTTCTCCTCGCTCTTCCTGGGTGAGGCTATCCGCGTTTACCGCTGGAGCGCGGTTGCGGTCGGCCTGGTCGGCGTGCTGATCATCTCCTCGCCGAAACTGACGCTGCTCACGTCGGGCGCCGCACTTGGCGACCAGGAAGTGCTGGGCGTCATCGCTGCTCTTGTCTCGGCGGCAATCTCCGCCAATGCCATCCTGCTCGTGCGAAATCTCGTCCAGACCGAGCGGACGGCGACCATCGTGCTGTGGTTTTCGGCAACGGCGAGCGTCATGGCACTGTTTACGCTTCCCTTCGGCTGGCAGGCGCTGACGCCTCTGCAGGCCGGTTTGCTGATCGCTGCCGGGTTCTGCGGCGGGCTGGCGCAGATCCTGATGACGGCCGCCTACCGCCACGCCGAGGCCTCGGTGGTGGCGCCGTTCGAATACACCTCGATGATCCTTGGCGTTGTCGTCGGCTATTTCGCCTTCGGCGATATCGCCACCATCAACACGCTGGTCGGCGGGGTGATCGTCGTCGCCGCCGGCATCTTCATCATCTGGCGCGAGCGCCAGCTTGGATTGGAGCGCACACGCACCCAAAAGGCGGCGCCGCCGCAAGGATGAGGATAGGTCCGCGCAGCGGACGGAAAGCCAATGGCCTGGCTTTCCGAACGACGAAGGGCGAAAGTTCGGTCCGCCGTCGGGTGGATAGAAAGTCCGGTGGACCTTTCAAAGGACTTGAACGCCCGAAGGGCTGGGTGCGACAGCGAAGGGCAGGGGCTGGCTCAGTTGGCTTCCGCCCGCTCCTTCGCCAACCTCACCAGCACCGCCCGCGTCGGCTCATCTGCCGGGAAGAAAGACTCGATCGCCAGTTCCGACAGCGTCACGTCGAGCGGCGTGCCGAAGACGGTGATGGTGCTGATGAAGGACAGCACCTGATCGCCATGCGCCAGCCGCAGTGGATGGACGATGCCGTTGGGCTCGACCGGCACAGGCCGCGCGCCTTTGAGGCCGGACGGATAGGTTCGCAATTCACGCTCCAGCTCGACCAGCACGGGATCGCCGGCGGCATCGTTCTGGTGTTTTAGCCGCTCCAGCAGATGCGCGCGCCACTCGGCGAGATTGACGATGCGCGGCGCGATGCCGTCCGGGTGCAGGCTGAGCCGCAGGACATTGACCAGCGGCTGAAGCAGCGACGGCTCGGCCACGTCGGCGAGGAACGGGCCGATGGCGGCATTGGCTGAAACCAGGTTCCAGTGCCGGTCGACGGCGAGCGCCGGAAACGGCTCATGCCCCTTGAGCACGGTCTCGACCGCCGCCATCGCCGGCGCCAGTGTCGCGTCGGTGAGCGGCCGTTCGCCGAAACTCGGTGCGAAACCGGCGGCAAGCAGCAGCTGGTTGCGCTGCCTGAGCGGAATCTCAAGCTGTTCCGCCAGATGCAGCACCATCTCGCGCGAGGGTGCGGCGCGGCCGCTTTCGACGAAGGAGAGGTGCCGCTGCGAAATCTCGGCTTCCATGGCGAGGTCGAGCTGGCTCATGCGCCGGCGCGTGCGCCATTCGCGGATCAGGCTGCCGGCGGAGGTTTGCGGTATTGTCATGGGGGATGATTAGGCCGGGGAGGGACCTATTTCAATTACCTCCGAGGTCATCCGTTTCCCCCACAAGGAGGGAGATTGGCCAATCACGCCAGTCCTCGCAGCTTCGCCTTCACTTCGAGAAAGTCCCGCCAAGCGAGCTTCTTGTGCGCGGGCGTTCGCAACAAGTAGGCCGGGTGCAGCGTCGGCATCGCCGGGATGGCAGTGCCGGATGCCGTGGTGTGGACGCGCCAGTTGCCGCGCAGCCGCAGGATGCCTTCACTCGTGTTGAGCAAGGTTTTGGCCGATGGGCCGCCGAGATTGACCAGCACCTTGGGATTGACCAATTCAATCTGCCGCTCGATGAACGGACGGCAGATCTCGGTCTCGTGCGGCGTCGGCGTGCGGTTGCCGGGCGGCCGCCAAGGGATGACGTTGGCGATATAGGCGGACGTGCGGTCAAGCCCGATCGCCGCCAGCATGCGGTCGAGCAGCCGGCCGGAGCGGCCGACGAAGGGCAGGCCCTCAATGTCCTCGTCGCGGCCGGGCGCCTCGCCGACCAGCATCAGAGAAGCGTCCGGATTGCCGTCGGCGAAAACCAGGTTCTTGGCGGTGAATTTGAGGTTGCAGCCGTCGAAGGAGGCCATGTGCTGGCGCAGTTCCTCGAGCGTCGCCGCGCTCGTCGCCATTTGCCGGGCAAGTGCTGCCTGCGCCTCGTCGGGCACGGTTGCGGTGGCCGGAACGGAGCGCGCCGGCGCGTCCGGCACCCGGCTCGCATCCAGCCCGGGGCCTGCCGCGGCTTGTTCCGGTGCCTTGTTTTCGCGAGGCGGCGCGGCTGGCGTTGGTGCCCGCTCGGCAGGCCTTGGCGCGGCCTCGGCAAACCGGTTCTCCGGCGCCTCTTCCAACGCCTCGTCGACGCCTGCGCTGGCGTAGAATGCCAGCAGGTCGGCGAGGTCGGAGCGGTTGTTGGGGGAGGCGGCAGTCATGCCCGGCACATTCGTCCGCCGAGAGGCGATTTGCAACATCGCTGATTGGCGAAAGCGGCGCTGAAAGCTGATCTCCCCCACAAGTGGCGAGATCGTAGGGGGGAGATCGCTAACCCGTCGGTATTCGCGGATCCTGAACCAGATAGAACGTCCAGCGCGGCGTATAGTCGGTGATCAGAAATTCGAAGCTGCCCCTCTTCAGCGGGTCGATCTTGCCGTTTTTGAACAGCAGCCGGTCATAGGGTTCGAAATCGCGGTCGAAATCGGCATAGGCGCTCGACACGATATTGTCGGGCGTCTTGTTGCGCTGGTCGAAGGACAGGCCGTCGCCGAACACGCTCGCTTGGTTGAGGATCTCCTGCAGCTCGAACTGGAATTCGACCCAGGCCTGGCCGCTGTTGTTGAGCACGTCGATGCGCATGTAGAGGACGCCGTTGGCGAACTCGCCATTGGTGCTGAACGGCTGGATCGGTTTTGTGGTGCGGATGGTCAGCGTCACCGGCGTCGACGAATTCAGCTCCTCGGTGATGACCAGCGGGTCGTCCTTGGTGCCGAGGCCCGAGGCGCCGGTAATCTGGAAACCGCCAAGCTCGTCGGAAAAGGAATAGGCCCCGGTCATCCACACCTTCACCGGCTCGGCATGAACCTCAACCGACGCCAGCACCGAAAGAGCGAGAAGAAGCGCGCGGCAGATACCGCCGGGCGGAAGGGGAAAGCGCGTCAATGAAAAGCCGGACGGCGTGCGCATGGGCAGAAGTATGGCCGATAAGCGAGCCGTCGAACAATTAAAATATGGGAACCGTAAATCCAGTCACTGCAAAAACGCTTGCAGCACTGTTGTTATCCGCGACTTTTTGGCGAAAACGGGATTGTCACGTCAGCGCCGGTTTCCTGTCGCGGATTGATGCGCTATGCAGCGCAGGAGCCAGCAAAATGCCCGGAAACGGTTAGCCAGTGCGGAGGGGTTGATGAGCGAGATCGAACGCGAGAGCATGGAATTCGACGTGGTCATCGTCGGGGCCGGCCCGGCGGGCCTTGCCGCGGCGATCCGGCTGAAGCAGGTCAATCCCGAGCTTTCCGTCGTCGTGCTGGAAAAGGGCGGCGAGGTCGGCGCCCACATATTGTCCGGCGCCGTCGTCGATCCCATTGGCATCGACCGCCTGTTGCCTGGCTGGCGCGAGGAAGACGGCCATCCCTTCAAGACGCCGGTTACGGCCGACCATTTCCTGGTGCTCGGTCCCGCCGGCTCGTTCCGCCTGCCCAACATCCTGATGCCGCCGCTGATGAACAATCACGGCAACTACATCGTCTCGCTCGGCAATGTCTGCCGCTGGCTGGCAACCAAGGCCGAAGCGCTGGGCGTCGAGATCTATCCGGGCTTTGCCGCTGCCAGCCTCGTCTACAACGATGCCGGCGCCGTCACGGGTGTCATCACCGGCGACATGGGCGTCGAGAAGGACGGCACGCACGGCCCTGGCTTTGCGCCGGGCATGGCGCTGATGGGCAAATATGTGCTGATCGGCGAGGGCGCGCGCGGTTCGCTGTCCAAGCAGTTGATCGCCAGGTACAAACTGTCCGACGGCCGCGAGCCCGGCAAATACGGCATTGGCCTCAAGGAACTATGGCAGGTCAAGCCGGAGAACCATCGGCCGGGCTTGGTGCAGCACTCCTTCGGCTGGCCGCTCGACCTGAAGACCGGCGGCGGCTCCTTCCTTTACCATCTGGAGGACAACCAGGTCGCGGTCGGCTTCGTCCTGCATCTCAACTACAAAAACCCGTATCTGTCCCCCTTCGAGGAATTCCAGCGCTTTAAGACGCATCCGAAGATATCGGGCACCTTCGAGGGCGCCAAGCGCATCGGCTATGGCGCGCGCGCCATTACCGAAGGCGGCTGGCAGTCGGTGCCGAAACTGTCCTTTCCCGGCGGCGTGCTGATGGGCTGTGCGGCGGGCTTCGTCAACGTGCCGCGCATCAAGGGTTCGCACAATGCGGTGCTGTCCGGCATGCTGGCGGCCGAACATGTCGCGCAAGCGATCGGCGCCGGCCGCGCCAATGACGAGCTGTCCTCCTACGAGAACGCCTGGCGGGCAACCGATATCGGCAAGGATTTGAAGAAGGTCCGCAACGTCAAGCCGCTCTGGTCGCGTTTCGGCACTGTGCTCGGCGTCGGCCTCGGCGGCCTCGACATGTGGCTGAACACGCTGTTCGGCTTCTCGCCCTTCGGCACTCTGAAGCATGGCAAGGCGGATTACGCGACGCTGGAGCCCGCCGCCAAACACAAGAAGATCGCCTATCCCAAGCCGGACGGCGTGCTGACTTTCGACCGGCTGTCCTCGGTATTCCTGTCCAACACCAATCACGAGGAAAACGAGCCGGTGCATCTCATCGTCGGCGACATGGGCCTGCAGCAGCGCTCCGAGCACGACGTCTTTGCCGGGCCGTCGACCCGCTATTGCCCGGCCGGCGTCTACGAATGGGTCGACAAGGACGGCAACGCCGCCGCCGATCCGGCGGCCAAGGATGTGCGCTTCGTCATCAATGCGCAGAACTGCGTGCACTGCAAAACCTGCGACATCAAGGATCCCAACCAGAACATCAACTGGGTGCCGCCACAAGGTGGCGAAGGCCCGGTCTACCAGGGCATGTGAGCCTCGCCGACCGGGCCGTCTCGACCGCCGCCAGCAAAAATGGTGGCGAGGGGCCGGTCTACCAGGGCATGTAAGGCGCTCGGCGCCATGATTGTTGAAACCGTCGTCTGCTTGTGGTCTCATTGCCGCGTCCATGGGGATAGTGGCATGCGCATTTTGGTCTTGTTTTGCGTCGCCGTCATCGGCGCGGCCTGCGGCATCGTTGGGACTGCGTCTGCCGGCGTGAAAACCGTCGTCAAGACGCGAACCTACGACATCACCGGCACTAGTGGTGCTGGTCTGGTCATAGCCATGAACCGCAAGGGACCCAAGCGCGGTTTCATGACCCACGCCATTGCGCAGACGAGCTACACCGCGGACTGGAACCTGGATCTCGGCCAGGCCAACGGCGTCTGCCGCCTGCGCCAGGCCAACGGAACGCTCAACATCACCTACACCTATCCGCGCGTGGCCTCGCCCGTTACGCCGGCGCTGCACAAACGCTGGAACCGGTTTTTCACCGGCGTCCTCGCTCATGAAGGAACCCATGGCCGTATCGCCGGGCAGATGATGCAGGCCGCGGAGCGGTCGGTTCGCGGCCTGAAATTTGCCAACGACCCGCAATGCAACAAGACGCGCGCCGAAGCCCGGCGGCGCTTGGAAGCCACGTCAAGGGTCTATGAAGCGAAACAGATCGCCTTCGACGCACGCGAGCACAGTGAAGGCGGCCATGTCGAGCGCATCATCGAGACCCTGGTGGGCTTGTGAAGCCTCAAGCCGTAACGTGTTAGTCTAGCCGCGTTTCCCTGGCTGGATCAGCGACACGGTGGCGGTGGCGTCCTCGTCGACCGGCTTGTTCTCGTCGCGCTTCAGCGAAAACTCCACCATCACCGGCAGATGGTCAGAGCCCGTGTCTTCCATCCGGGTTGACGACAGGATCGTCACCCCGCCCTTCGAGAACACCTGGTCGATCGGCAGGCCCGCATAGCGGCGCAGGAAGTCGGGCAGCGTCCGGTGAATCCAGCTCGGCCCGGCCGACGGCATCACGGTCAGTCCGCCGAGCGAGGCCACGCGCCGCACCGCAGCGCTCCACGGCACGGCGTTGCAGTCGCCGGCCATGATCGCCGTCTCGCCCAGTGAGGTGAGCGTCTTCGTCAACTCGCCGATCTGCCAGTATTGTTCCTTCGGCCACGGCCAGCTCAGATGGATCGCCGCGACATCGACGCCGATGCCACCGAAGTCGACCGTGGCGGTCGCCATCGCGCCGCGCGGTTCGCAATACGGTTCGGTACCGACGGCAAACGGCCGCCTGGACAGGAGCGCCACGCCGAAAACGCCGTTGGGGTAAGCGCAAAGGATGCGATAGGGATAGGCAGCATTGATATAGCCCAGTTCGGTTGCCCACATCGCCGACACTTCGTCGAGCGTGATCACGTCGGGGTTGGTCCGCCCGATCAGCGAAAGAACCTTCTTGGGTGTCGGATTGTTGAAGCGCAGGTTCATCTGCAACAGCCGATAGACCACCTCGTTGCCGGGCTCGGCGTCGCCGGCGGCCTGCACCGGCCACAGCCGCGGCAAGGTGCTCAACGTGCTGGCGAACGCAGCCACGGCCAAGAGCAGGCCCACACCCGCCTGCAGGCGAAACGGGGTGGCAAGCAGCGGCAGCGCGATCAGCGCCATCAGCACGGCCAGATGGATGCGGAAATGGGCGAAGGAATCGAAGGCGGGATGCAGTGCGCCGAAGAACCCGGCCACAAGCACGGCCGAAAGGCCCAGCATTGCCAGGAACGCCATCGAAGCCATCATGTTTCGCACGCGTGCCATCAGACCAGGTTTTGCATTGCCCAGAGTGTCGGGCCAAGGGGTGTCAGGCCTGTTATCGGCGGAAATGCGGCCCAATCAAGATGACGAAATGCCTCGCAGCCAACATCTACTGGAACGCCGTCTCCGAAAAGCTTCTCAGTTTGCGCGAATGCAGCCGTTCCATCGGCATTTCCGCCAGCTTTTCCATCGCCTTGATGCCGATGGTCAGATGCTGCGCCACTTGCCGCTTGTAGAACTCGGTCGCCATGCCGGGCAGCTTCAGTTCGCCATGCAGCGGCTTGTCCGAGACGCAAAGCAGCGTGCCGTAGGGAACGCGGAAGCGGAAGCCATTGGCGGCAATGGTGGCCGATTCCATGTCGAGCGCGATGGCACGCGACTGCGACAGCCGCTGCACCGGTCCGCGCTGGTCGCGCAATTCCCAGTTGCGGTTGTCGATGGTGGCGACAGTGCCGGTGCGCATGATGCGCTTGAGATCGTAGCCGGAAAGTCCGGTGACTTCGGCGACCGCCTCCTGCAGCGCCACCTGGATTTCGGCCAGCGGCGGGATTGGCACCCACACCGGCAGGTCGTCATCCAGCACATGGTCCTCCCTGACATACGCATGCGCCAGCACATAGTCGCCCAGCGCCTGGGTGTTGCGGAGGCCGGCGCAGTGACCGAGCATCAGCCAGGCATGTGGCCTGAGGACCGCGATATGGTCGGTGATAGTCTTGGCGTTGGACGGGCCGACGCCGATATTGACCATGGTGATGCCGCCATGGTTCGGCTTCTTCAAATGATAGGCCGGCATCTGCGGCAGGCGTGGCGCCGCCACGCCTTCGCTGGGCGCGCTCTGCCCGGCCTTGGTGACGACATTGCCGGGCTCGACGAATTCGGTATAGCCGTGGCCGCCTTCCGCCATCTGGGTCCGGGCGCGGGCGACGAACTCGTCGATGTAGAACTGGTAGTTGGTGAACAGCACGAAGTTCTGGAAATGCTGCGGGCTGGTCGCCGTGTAATGCGTCATGCGGTGCAGCGAATAGTCGATGCGTTGCGCCGTGAACGGCGCCAGCGGCCTCGGTTCGCCGAACGCCACTTCGAATGTGCCATTGGCGATCTGGTCGTCGGTGCCGTCGAGATCCGGAACGTCGAACAGGTCGCGGATCGGCCGCTTGATGCGCTCGGCGGCGGCGCCATCGACATGTGAGCCTTCCAGGAAGGCGAAATGCAGCGGGATCGGCGTGGTTGATTCCGAAACCGTAACCGGCACGCCGTGATTGCGCATGATGAGCCGAAGCTGCTCGACGAGATAGGTTTCGAACAGCGCCGGCTGGGTGATGGTGGTCGAGAAATGCCCCGGCGTCGGCATGTGGCCATATGCCTGGCGCGAGTCGATCTGGGTGAATGAATTGGTGGTGACGCCGATCTCCGGGTAGAAGGCGCGGTAGCGCTTGCTTTCGTCCCCGCCGGCGGCAAGTGCCGCAAAGGAGTCACGCAGGAATTTGGTGTTGCGGTCGTAGAGCCCCTGCAAGGCGGCCACGGCCTTTTTGGCGTCGTCGAAGCTCTTCTTGCCGAAAGGCTCCGGCATGACGACCGATTCGATAGCTTGTGGGTAGATTCGCTTTTCCATGGCTTAATATAGAGACTTGGAACGGCGGTTGGGAGGGGTATGCGGGCGCAAGCCGGCCACAGCCACAATTTTCTCTGGGCACGTCCAAGGTCGAACCGGCCAGGCAGGCTGCTCGATTCAGCCGAGATACCCTTCCGGTGCCCGACAAAGGGCTTACGGATTAGGCCCGCCATCCTGATTGTAGATGCCGATGTTGATGATGAGGGAATTGAATATGCCGTTCCCGGCGTTGACCCCCGCGAAGATTTCGTTGCCTTGGTCATCGAGCCAGCAGTATTTTGCCTCGGCGGAGAGTTCGCAACTCTTCTGCTGCTTGGTGAAGCCGGTGTCTGCCGCAAGTTTGGCGGAATAAATTGCCGCCGGCAGCACCGATGACTCGGACATGCTGATATAGAAAAGGCGGTCTTTATTCGAAATTTTCGTCACAAGTTGAGACTTGCCGTTCTGACAAAGCATGTAGCCGGGGTAGGCGGGATCATCAATAAGCTGGTCGGGACAGTGTCCCTTGAGCAAGCCATCCACCTGGGCCTTGTTCATGCCGATCCTCAAGCCACCGAGGCGTTCTTCTGCATAAGCAGATTCGGCGAACAAACAAAGGCACGCAATACAAGCCAACATTTTCGCGGATTGACCTTGGCTATCCATGGCCGTCCTCCCAACTTGCTCATACATTGGCGTGGGTGTTCGCTACTTGCAAGGCGATGTGGCCGATGCGGGGCCACAAGAAATTACCCGCGCTGCAGGCTGACGAGCAGCACAAAGCCAACGCCATGCTTCTTCGTCGCCGGCGCGTCGATCGTCGTGTCGGCGTCGGCCCGCATCATCGGCATGGCCAGGACCGGCGCCGACAGCACGATCAGGACGAGCGCCGCCCGCGGCAGAAGCCGAAGGGTCTTGAGGGCGTTGATGGCTGTGCGGTTCATGGCTTTGGCTTTTCTGTTTGGATCTACGTCTTTGTCGTCTCAGGGGCGAAAATGGTTCACGCAATTGAACTGGCATGCGTTGGAACTTGCTGCATCCCAGGAGCGCGCCGGACGGCCGGCTTCGGCCACGAGAATGGCGAAGAACATGCCGAACAGGCTCATCAACAGGCAGACGATGGTGAAGCGGCGAGCGAGCATTTGGGTGGTGTCTCCTTGAACACGCCATCAAAATGCCCTGATGCGACTGAACCGGCTCTGATGCCGGCGTTCATCTGCGGTTCAAAGTGATTGACGATGTTTTTGGGGAGAGCGTCGGCCCGATTACGAGGCCGCGAGGTGCCAATGCCGGTATGCCGTGGGCACCTGGAAAAGGAAACGGGGCCTGCAGGCCCCGCTATCGTCGCGTCAAAACAGCAAGCTCAGAGTCTATGCCAGGTCTGGCTCTTGCAGATCAGCCCGCCGAGCACGCAGCCGCTCATCTTCAGCGAGGTACCCGACAGTGTGGCCTTGCCGGAATAGGTCTTGTCGTTTGCCGGATCTGTGATGTTGCCGGCATATTTGTTGTCCCCGGTCGCCTTGAGCGAACCGATGGTCTTGCCGGCATATTTGCCGGTCTTCAGTGTGATGGAGAATGAACCGCTGCCGCCAATGAGTGCGGTGTCGCCGGCTTGCGTCTTCCAATTGCCTTCGATCGGATCAGCCCAGGCCGCGCCCGCCATCATCAATGTGGCCGCCAGGGCCAAGCTCACTTTGCGAAACATATCTGTCCTCCCTGTGGTTTTAGGTGGGGCGCCCGCCTCTCTGCCCCTTACGCAAACGTAAGCTAATCCAGCTCCCGGCAAAACGAAAGCGGGTGCCGTGAGGGAAGGTTTTGCAATTTCATGAGGTCGAGAAAACGCTCGGCGACCAGGAAATGAAACGATCGACGCGCCGGCTTTGGTTCCTGTGGTTAGCGGAGTGTTGACCGACGCCCGGCAAATTTTCGTCAAATCCGCTACGAAACAGCGCGATTGCTGGCTTTGTATCCTTAACGAATTTCCGCGTTTACCTCTTGTTTTAGCTTTGTTTTCTCCAAATTAAGCACGCCATTTAACGACGGATTCAAGGCTCGGCTTCATTCTCGGAAGCATCGAAAGAGCGGCTCCCCAGGGGACACCGGGGGACAGAAAAGGCCCGCTCTCGGGAGCCAGACAGGGGACTAAAATGGCACGTTTTGAAATGCTTGAAGCCGGCTTCGGCGCCATGGGGGCAACTGCCCAGGCCGACATTCTCTTCGAACTGGGCATGATGTATGCGACTGGCCGCGATTGCGAGACCGATGTCGTCGCCGCCCACAAATGGTTCAACATCGCCGCCATCAAGGGCTCGGTCCGCGCCGCCGAACTGCGCTCGGAACTGTCTGCTGCAATGTCCAAGGTCGATATCGCCAGGGCGCTGCGTGAAGCCCGCGAATGGATGACCATCCACTGAGATTGCAGGCAGACTATCGAAAACAGGGAAGCCCCGGGATCAAGACCGCAAAAGACGGCCGGAACCGGTGAAATAACAAGGCCGCGACAAGACGGTCGACGATGAAGAACAAGGACGCGGCAGACCGACACGGTCCAGCCGTGCACAATGGGGACGGCGAGCAGGTTTTCGTGGCGCGGGGGCGCATGGGGACTGCTCCAAGAGCAAAAAGCCACGACCGGCCGGAACAAGGCTGGCGTGGCTTTTTGCGTTGATGAGGCCCAATCGAGTGGCGCCGATGCGCCTAGACAGGCCCAGTGAAGGATGAAATTGTCCCGCCTTCTGAAAGAAGCGCGGCCAGAGCGGCTGCGCGAGTGTGGGAGGAGTTCTATCACCATGAAAAAAATGGGTATTTTGGGCGCGGCCGTATTTGGCCTGATGATGAGCGCGCCGGTTGCCTTTGCCGATGACATTACCATTTCGGTGGTCGGCCCGATGACCGGACAGCTCGCCACGATCGGCGATCAGTTCAAGCAGGGTGCAACGGCAGCCGCCGACGCGATCAACGCCGCCGGCGGTGTCAACGGTTCGATGATCAAGCTCGACATCGAGGACGACCAGTGCGATCCCAAGCAGGCGGTTTCCGTCGCCAATCGCATCGTCGCCAACAGCGTCAAGTTCGTCGATGGCCACGCCTGCTCGGGCTCCGCCATTCCGGCCTCCGCCGTCTACGCCGAAGCCGGCGCGCTGATGATGAGCCCGTCCGCCTCCAATCCCGAGCTGACCGATGCCGCCGCCAAGGCCGGTTGGCCGACAATCATGCGCCTCTACACGCGCGACGACGCGCAGGGCGCCTTCATGGGCCCGTGGATCGCCAAGAAATATGCCGGCAAGAATGTCGTCATCCTGCATGACAAGAGCGCCTACGGCCAGGGCGTGGCCGATGCCGTCAAGGCGACGATGAATGCCGGCGGTCTCAAGGAAATCGACTATGAAGGCATCAATGCCGGCGAGAAGGACTATTCGGCGCTCGTCACCAAGCTGAAGGACCTCAAGGCCGACGTCGTCTATTTCGGCGGTTACCATCCCGAGGCCGGCCTGATCCTGCGCCAGTCGGCCGAGCAGAACGTCAAGTTCCAGTTGATCATGCCGGACTCGATCGCCACGCCGGAATTCTGGCAGGTCGCCGGCCCGGCCGGTGAAGGCACCATGTTCGTCTTCCCGTCCGACCCGCAGGCCAAGCCCGAAGCCAAGGAGGCCATCGCCAAGATCAAGGCGGGCGGCTTCGTGCCGGAAGGCTTCACGCTGTTCTCCTACGCCGTCGTTCAGGCCTTTGCAGAGGGAATCAAACGCGCCGGAACCGACGATCCGGTCAAGGTTGCCGAAGCGCTGAAGAACGGCACGCCGTTCAGCACCGTGGTCGGCGAGGTCACCTTCGACGAGAAGGGCGATCTGAAGAACGCCAGCTACGACATCAACCAGTGGCATGACGGCAAATACGCGCCGATCGCGCAGTAATCGTCCGCGTGCTCATGAAATGGCCGGGCTTGTCCCGGCCATTTTTGCTTAAGGGCTATGCAGCCTCTTCAACGAAGCGCACCAGCACGGTTCCGTCGGTGACCTGCGCGCCCTCACTCGCAATCTCGGCAATGACGCCGTCATGGCTGGCCGCGATCGTGTGTTCCATCTTCATCGCTTCCAGGATCAGCAGCGGCTGGCCTTTGCTGACGGTCTCGCCTTTTGCCGCGCGCACCAACTTGACCAGGCCGGGCATCGGCGCACGCAGGCTGCCGGAAGCGGCGGCGGCCTCGTCGGTTCGGGCCAGCGGATCCGGGACGAGGAAACTGTAGCCGACCGCGCCTTCGAACACGGTGACGTGGCCTGGCCAGCGGGCAAGGCGAGGGGCAGCGCGAAGATCGTGCGAGTTGACGCTGTCATAGGGCGCATCAAGCGCCACCTCGAAGCGGCCGTCCGGCCGCACTGAAACACGTGCCAGAATATCGTCCTCGCCATGACGCAGCCGCGTGCGCCTCGCGACAGTGTGGAAATGCGCATAGCCTGCCAGGGACGACCATGGATCGTGCGATGGCGGCAACGCACCGGCGCCGGCCGCGGCAAGGGCGGCCGCGGCAACGATCTCGCTGCTCGGCGGGGCGATCGCGGTCAGCGCTTCCTTTTGCCTGCCGATCAGGCCTGTGTCGACGTCGCCGGCGGAAAAATCGGTGTCCGCTGCAAGTGCAGCGAGAAAGGCGGTGTTGACGGTCGAGCCGGCGATCTCGGTCTGCGACAAGGCCGTGCCGAGTGCGTCGAGCGCGGCTTGCCTGTCCTTGGCGTGGACCACCAGCTTGGCGATCATCGGATCGTAGAAGGGCGAGATCGCATCGCCGGCCCGCACGCCGGTCTCGATGCGTATCGTGGCGCCTTCTGGAGCGTTGTCGGGAAATGTGAGGTGATGCAGTGTGCCTGTCGCCGGCAAAAACCCTTTTGCCGCGTCCTCTGCATAGATGCGCGCCTCGAAGGCGTGACCGGAAAGTGCGATCTCGCTCTGCGTCTTCGGCAGCTTTTCGCCGCTAGCCACCCGCAGCTGCCACTCGACCAGGTCGGTGCCGGTGACCATTTCGGTGACGGGATGTTCGACCTGCAGGCGGGTGTTCATTTCCATGAACCAGAAGCGGTCGGGCTTCAGCCCTTGCGAGGCGTCGACGATGAACTCGATGGTGCCGGCGCCGGAATAGCTGATTGCCTTGGCGGCCTTGACCGCGGCGTCCGTCATCGCTTTGCGCAACGCCGGTGTCATGCCGGGCGCCGGCGCTTCCTCGATTACTTTCTGGTGGCGGCGCTGCGCAGAGCAGTCGCGCTCGTAGAGATGCACCGCGTTGCCAAAATTGTCGCCGAACACCTGGACCTCGATGTGGCGCGGCTTGTCGACATATTTTTCGACCAGCACGCGGTCGTCGCCAAACGCTGCCTTGGCCTCGCGCCGCGCACCCGACAGCGCCTCGGAAAAATCGTCGGGATGGTCGACGCGGCGCATGCCTTTGCCGCCGCCGCCGGCGCGCGCCTTGATCAGCACGGGATAACCGATCTCGCGCGCCTTTGATGCCAGCAGCACGATCTCCTGCGCCTCGCCATGATAGCCCGGCACCACCGGCACGCCGGCCTTTTCCATCAGCCGCTTGGCCGCGTCCTTCAAACCCATGGCGCGGATCGAGGCGGCCGACGGGCCGATGAAGGTGAGCCCTGCCGCCACCACCTGATCGACGAAGTCGGGGTTTTCCGAGAGGAAGCCGTAGCCGGGATGGATCGCTTCGGCGCCTGTCGCCAGTGCGGCCGCGACAATCTTGTCGCCGCGCAAATAGCTTTCGCCGACGGGCGAAGCGCCGACATGCACCGCCTCGTCGGCCATTTCGACATGCAGGGCCTTGGCATCGGCGTCGGAATAGACAGCGACGGTGCGCACACCGAGCCTGCGTGCGGTGCGGATCACCCGGCAGGCGATCTCGCCGCGATTGGCGATCAGGATCTTGGCGAACATGGAGCCTCCAGAGTTTGCCGTGGGCGGTTGCGCCACTTTGCGCGCCGCTTCGCGCAAGCCCCCACCACACCCTGCGTTGGCATCAAGGCATTGTCAAAAAGCTTTGGGAAATGGCTTCTGCCTACTTTGACGCCGCGATTTCGCAAGCGCCTCCTGTAGTGACTTTCCATTTGCGGCGGCCGGCCTGGCAGGATTTCAAAGCCGCGTCTTCGGCAGCTTTTTGCGACGGCGCGTTCACGCGCGAACCGCAGATCATATACAACAACGTTACCCGCATATACGGCGTGGTCGCATAGGCCGAATGGCCGCCGGCCGCCACATAGGCATTGTAGGCCTTGGTGCACGGGTCTTTCGGGTTTTTCGGCAATTCTGGCCAGAAACGGACGTCGCCCTTGTTCCCCGCCAGCGACTCTGCTGCGCCAACGCCAGGCGTCACAAATATTAGGAGTCCTGCAAGTATCGAGATGACCGACTTGCGACAATATTTCAGATACATGTTTACCCACCCCAAAACGCTCAATGCAGGATGAGCAATAGCGAATATTTTGCACGCCCGCCAGTTTGCTGATGGAAATTCGCATTTGCCGGCGGGAAGAAACCTGTTGGACGATCAAGTTCAGCGTTCCCCAACGCCAGCAACGGCCTGCCGGTATAGTTCGGCGGTCTGGTCGTCGAAGCAGCAGAAAACAACCATCTCGGGAAGGGCGTTCTGCTGCAGGAAGTCGCTCGCTATGCCGACGGCAATGTCTGCCGCCTCATTCTTCGGATAACGGTAGATGCCGGTCGAGATCGCCGGAAAGGTTACCGTCCGACAGTCACGGGCGCGAGCGATTTCGAGCGAGCGGCGGTAGCAGGAGGCGAGCAGTCCGGCTTCGCCCTTGCCGCCACCTTGCCAGACCGGCCCGACCGTGTGGATGATATAGCGTGCGGGTAGGTGATAGCCCTTGGTGAGCTTTGCGTCGCCGACCTTGCAGCCATTCAGCATCCGGCATTCGAATTCGAGCTCCGGGCCGGCCGCGCGGTGAATGGCGCCGTCGACGCCGCCACCACCCAGCAGCGAGGAATTGGCGGCATTGACGATGGCGTCGACATCCAGCTTCGTGATGTCGCCGGTGTGAATGCGGATCCGTTCGCTGAGCGTGCTCATCCTACATCCTGAACACGCCGAACTTCGTCTCTTCGATGTCGGCATTGAGCGCGGCCGACAGGCTGAGCGCCAGCACCTCGCGCGTCTTTGCCGGATCGATGATGCCGTCGTCCCAAAGCCGCGCCGAGGAGTAGAGCGGATGGCCCTCGTGCTCGTATTTCATCAGGATCGGTTTCTTGAATTTTGCTTCGTCGTCCGCGCTCCATTCACCGCCTTTGCGTTCGATGCCCTCGCGCTTGACCATGGCCAGCACCATTGCCGCCTGTTCGCCGCCCATCACCGAAATGCGGGCGTTCGGCCACATCCACAGGAAGCGTGGCGAGTAGGCGCGACCGCACATGCCGTAATTGCCGGCGCCGAACGAGCCACCGATGATCATCGTCACCTTCGGCACGCGCGCGGTGGCGACCGCCATCACCAGCTTGGCGCCGTCCTTGGCGATGCCGCCGGCCTCATATTTTCGCCCGACCATGAAGCCGGTGATGTTCTGCAGGAAGATCAGTGGAATCTTGCGCTGGCAACACAGTTCGATGAAATGCGCGCCTTTCAGCGCGCTCTCTGAAAACAGCACGCCATTGTTGGCGATGATGCCGACCGGCATGCCCTGGAGGTGCGCAAAGCCGGTGACCAGCGTGGTGCCGTAATTCTGCTTGAACTCGTCGAACTCGGAACCGTCGACGACGCGCGCGATCACCTCGCGCACATCATAGGGCTGGCGCAAATCCGTCGGCACGACGCCGTAGAGTTCATGTGGATCGTGAAGCGGCGGCGCGGGCTGTCGTAAGGCCAGACTTACGGTCTTGCGCCGGTTTAGGTTTTTGACGATACGCCTGCAGATGGCCAGCGCATGTTCGTCGTCCAGCGCATAGTGGTCGGCGACGCCTGACAGCCTGGTGTGCACGTCGGCGCCGCCGAGCTCCTCGGCGCTGACGTCTTCGCCGGTGGCGGCCTTCACCAGCGGCGGGCCGCCGAGAAAAATGGTCGCCTGGTTGCGCACCATGATCGTCTCGTCCGACATTGCCGGCACATAGGCGCCGCCTGCCGTGCATGAGCCCATGACGCAGGCGATCTGGGGGATGCCGGCCGCCGACATGTTGGCCTGGTTGTAGAAGATGCGGCCGAAATGCTCGCGGTCGGGAAACACCTCGTCCTGATTGGGCAGGTTGGCGCCGCCGCTGTCGACGAGATAGACGCAAGGCAGGTTGTTCTGCAGCGCGATCTCCTGCGCCCGCAAATGTTTCTTCACCGTCAGCGGATAATAGGTGCCGCCCTTCACGGTGGCGTCGTTGACCACGACCATCACCTCGGTGCCTTCGACACGGCCGACGCCGGCGATCATGCCGGCCGAGGAGATGTCCTCGCCATACATCGACCATGCCGCGAACTGTCCGATCTCGAGGAAGGGCGAGCCGGTGTCGAGCAATTGCGCCAGCCGCTCGCGTGGCAACAGCTTGCCGCGCGAAACATGACGTTCGCGCGCTTCATCCAAGCCGCCGCGCTCGACGCTTGCCGCCTTGTCCGCAATGTCGGCAACCAGCACCCGCATGCGCTCGGCATTGGCGCGGAAGGTTTCGGTGGAGGGCGAGATCTGGGTCTGCAGTACGGCCATACTAAACCCCCTCCGCCATGATCTCGCGCCCGATCAGCCAGCGGCGGATTTCGCTGGTGCCGGCGCCGATCTCATAGAGCTTGGCGTCGCGCAACAGCCGGCCGGTCGGGTACTCGTTGGTATAGCCGTTGCCGCCAAGCAGCTGGATGGCATCGAGCGCCATCAGCGTCGCCTTCTCCGCCGCAAACAGCACGCAGCCGGCGGCGTCCTTGCGCGTCGTCTGGCCGCGATCGCAGGCAGCCGCCACCGCATAGACATAGGCGCGGGCGGCGTTCATCGTCGAATACATGTCGGCCAGCTTGCCTTGCACCAGTTGGAACTCGCCGATCGGCTGGCCGAACTGCTTGCGTTCATGCACATAGGGGATCGCCACGTCGAGGCACGCCGCCATCAGCCCGATCGGGCCGCCGGCAAGCACCGTGCGCTCATAGTCGAGACCGGACATCAGCACTTCGACGCCGCGCCCTTCCTCGTGCAGCACGTTGTCGAACGGCACCTCGACATTCTTGAACACCAGTTCACCGGTGTTGGAGCCGCGCATGCCGAGCTTGTCGAGCTTTTGCGCCACGGAAAAGCCGGCCATCGCGTTCTCGACGATGAAGGCGGTGATGCCGCGTGAATGGCGCTCGGGGTCGGTCTTGGCGTAGACCACCAGCGTCTCGGCATCCGGCCCGTTGGTGATCCACATTTTGGAGCCGTTGAGCACATAGCGGTCGTTACGCTTTTCGGCGCGCAATTTGAGCGAGACGACGTCGGAGCCGGCGCCCGATTCCGACATGGCCAGCGCACCAACCCTTTCGCCCGAGCACAATGCCGGCAGATATTTCTCCTTCTGCGCCGGTGTCGCCCAGCGGTTGATCTGGTTGACGCAGAGGTTCGAATGGGCGCCGTAGGAAAGGCCGACCGAGGCCGAGGCACGGGAAATCTCTTCCACCGCGATCACATGGGCGAGGTAGCCCATGCCGCTGCCGCCGAAATCGGGATCGGCGGTGATGCCGAGCAGGCCGAGCGCGCCAAGTTCTTTCCACAGATGCGCGGGGAACTGGTTGCTGCGGTCGATCTCGGCGGCGATCGGCGCTATTTTCTCCTGGGCAAAGCGGCGTACCAGATCGCGCAGCGCCTCGATGTCTTCGTCATGCCCGAAGCTGAGCGTGTTCGTATACATGCCGTTCCTCCCCGGTTGTTGTCGCGCCAACCAGACGCATTGTCATTGAAAGATATGTCGCTGTGACTTCAGCCATCGACAGCCGCTCGCCCGGCCGGAACCAGACGATCACGCCGGTCATCATCTGGATCAATGCCATGGCGGTGAGCCCGGTGTCCTCGATGCTGAACGCGCCTGCCTCCGCACCGTCGCGCAGGATGGCCCGCAGTTCCTTCTCATAGGCGGTGCGCATGCGCAGGATCTGTGTCAGCCGGTCATGCGAAAGGCTGCGCAATTCCATATTCGAGACATGCGTGGAGTGGCGGCGCTCTATGTGAAAGGCGATGTGGTTCTCGACATAGGCGGCAAGCCGCTTCACGGGATCGGCGGCATCGGGGCGTGAGGCGTCCCAAGCTCTAATCAGCCCTACCATGTGCTCGCGCATCAGCGTGAACAACAGGTCTTCCTTGGTCGGAAAATAGCGGTAGAGAGCGGCTGCCTGGACGCCGACTTCGGCGGCGAGCTGGCGCATCGACATCGCCTCGTAGCCGAAGCGCGCGATCAGGCTGACCGCCGCCTCGCGGACGGCAGCTTCGGTCTTCTCACCGTCGGATCCGGTGGTGCGCGCCATGATGGCCTCTCTACGTCGACCGATAATAAAACGAACGTTCAATTAATTCAAGTGGGCAATCGGAATCGTGTCGTCTATACGATGATCCGAAAGTCGGTCGGCGCGTCGCGGAGTTCGAACTCCTCGGTCTCGACCTTTGAAACTGAAGCTCCCGTTGGCCCTTGCCGCAGCCGTTCGATCATCGTCGAAACGGCAGCATCGGCACCGGCAATCCAGGCCGTCACCGTGCCGTCTCGTTCGTTGCGCACCCAGCCTGTCAGGCCAAGCTCCATCGCTTCGCGTCGCGCCCACACCCGGTAGCCGACGCCTTGCACCTTGCCGTGGACACGCGCTTGCACTGCCTTTTGCCGGTCATCCATCGTTGTCTCCCATGCACAGAGTCTGGTGCAGGATCGGACGAAAGCAACAGGCTTCAGTGGTTGGACTGCAGCTGGATCGGACAGAAGCCAAGATCCTGCCATTGAGATGAATGACGTCGTCGAGCAAATAGTTGACTAAATCAACTAATACGATAAAGATCGGACACTGCGGAAACGTTCGGAGAGGTGCCTGAAATGCCAGCCGATCGAAATGCGTTGATTGCCGAGATCCGCGGCTTCAACAGGTTCTACACTTGCCTGGTCGGGTTGCTCGACGAGACGCTGACGCAGAGCGCGTACACTTTGGTCGAAGCCAGGCTGCTGTTCGAACTCGGCCGCCGGCCAGCCGACGTTTCCATTGGCCCCGGCGGCGAATCGGGATTTTTGGCGAGGGCGTTCCATCTCGATCTTGCGCCTGTTGCATCGGGCCTTGCCGGCGAACTCCAACTCCCGCCCGCCCATCTCATGCGGATCCTGAGGAAATTCATGGCCGCTGGCCTCACCGAACTCCGTGCCGATCCGGATAATCGGCGTCGGCGGATTCTATCGCTGACCGCCCGGGGCAACGCGGCGCTGGCCACACTTCAGGCGGCGGCGAATCGCGATCTCACCTGTCTGACCGCAGGCCTCACCGATGATGAAGCGGCCGAGCTTTCGGAGGCGCTGAAGCGGGTCAAGCGGCTGCTCGGTGGTGGCGACAAGGAATCGCGGGCTCTGCCGGCTGCCAGGTGATGCCGGTCTGCTGGCTGATTCACTCGCAGCGTCGTGCTGTCGCCACATGGGCGGTGATTGCAGCGGCCAGTCTAGTTCCCGCGCGCCGCGGCGAGCGCGCCGGGCAGTTCCTCGGCAAAGATGTCGAGCTCATGGTCGAGGCCGACGCTGACCCTTATGCAGCGGTCGAGCCCTGGCGCCATCGGCTTGCGGATGAAGACGTCGCGCGACAAAAGGTTTTGCAGCACCTTGAGCGCGAAGGCGCCATCCCGGCCACAGTCTATGGTGACGAAATTGGTCGCGGATGGCAGCGGCTTCAGCCCGTTCGCCTCGGCAATCCCGGCTATGCGCGTGCGGCCGGCAGCGACCCGCGCCACCACGCTACGCAGCCAGTCCTGGTCGGCAAGCGCCTCGACGCCGGCGATCTGCGCAATGCGGCTGACGCCGTAATGGTTGCGGATCTTCTCGAAATCGCGGATCACCTCAGCTTCCGCCACCGCGTAACCGCAGCGTATGCCGGCCAGCCCATAGGCCTTGGAGAAGGTGCGCATGCGGATGACGTTCGGCCGCGCAACATCGATCGGCGGCAGCGCCGAGGCCGGCCCCAATTCGCCATAGGCCTCGTCGAGCACAAGCATGGTGGTTTCCGGCAAGGCTTCGATGAAGCTGATAATCTCGCTTGCTTCCCACCAACTGCCCATCGGATTGTCGGGATTGGAGAGATAGACAAGCGGCGCTTTTTCCCTGGCAACCCCTGCCAGCAGGCCGTCCAGGCTTTCCTTGTCGTTCTCGTAAGGCACCGTGACCAGCCGGCCACCGACGCCGGCAATGTGGAAGTTGAAGGTCGGATAGGCGCCGAGCGAGGTGACCACCGCATCGCCGGGCGCCGCATACATGCGCACCACCAGGCTGAGCAGACCGTCTATGCCTTCGCCGACCACGACGTTCTCGGTGCCGACGCCGAGATGGCGGGCCGCGGCTTGCTTCAGATCGTAATTGTCGGGGTCGCAATACATCCACTGGTCACGCGCAACGCTCTCCATGCGGGCAATGACGCGCGGCGAAGGCCCGAAACTGCTCTCATTGGCGCCGATACGGGCGCGAAACGGACGCCCGCGGTCACGCTCCTGTGCCTCCGGGCCGACAAACGGCACCGTCGAGGGAAGCGCGCCGACTAGCGGCGTGAGGGCAGGGCGCAGGCGCATGGCAACGGCTCACTCGAAAAGGGTCTTCTTGCTAGCCTGAGTGGTGGAGCGGTGCAAGTTCTGGGCAGGCGAGAACTGTCTCGCTGGATTCCTGCGGCTCTTTTTGCTAGCGAGACACGATGAGCACCCGACTGCCGCCTGCTTGGTCAAAGCATTTGAAGGGCCTGTCCGGTCCGAAAGCCTCACCGGTTGTGAAAGCCAAGCCCCTGCCGCGATCGCAGGCTGACGACCTGTTGCTGAAACAGGCGCTGGAGTTTCAGCAGGCGAAGCGGTTGCCCGAGGCGGAGGAATTGTGCCACCGCGTTCTGGCACGCACGCCCAACAATGCCCTTGCCCTATACATACTCGGCACGCTTGGGATTGGTTTCGATAATGAACTGTCCATCAAGTACTTCGAACGCGCGGTCAGCCAAGATCCACAAAATCCCTATTTCCACTTCAGCCTGGGCGACACGTATCTAAAGGTTGAAGAATATGCGCGTGCAATCATGCACTTGCGGCGTGCATCCGAACTGAAGCCGGATTTGGTAGAAGCGTTTTGCTCGCTCGGCCTCGCTCACCTGGAGTTTGGACAGGCTGATAGCGCTCTCTCTGCCTACGAGAGAGGGCTTGAAATCAATCGCGATCATCCACTCGTGCGAACGAGCCTTGCCAGCGCCTTGATCAGCGTTGGTCGTATGGATGAAGCCGCCGCCCATCTCAAGGAATCGATCGAGCGTCGGCTTGATCTGGCGACTGCATACAGCGCCTACATTTTCAGCCGCAAATTCACGGAAGAGCCGCCTGAATTCGCATCGATGGTGCGCGAACTCTCCAATCCGAATCTCGACCCTGCGTCCTCGCAACAACTACATCGTGCCGCAGGCAAAGTCCTGAACGACCTTCGACGCTATGAAGATGCTATGGATCACTTCCACAAGGCGAAAGAGAACACCGGTTACTATGACCTCGCGTCCTATCGCGGTAAGATCGATTCCCTGATACGCACATTCAGCCCTGCGAATGCGGCTCCTCGAGTGGGCTACGGCGATCCCTCCGAGATACCTGTGTTCGTGCTGGGGATGCCCCGCTCAGGGACAACACTGACCGAACAGATTTGTTCGAGTCACCCGGACGTGCACGGCGTCGGGGAAATTGGGAAGCTGCGGCGGATCGCCCTTTCATTGGGATTCACCCCAAAATCGGCGGAGGCCTTTAACCGCTCGGTCAGGTCGATGACGGCCCCACATTCGAGGGCGCTAGCTGAGGATTATCTGTCCTACGTGCGTCAAATGGCTCCGAACGCGCTGCGCATCATAGACAAAAGAACTCACAATTTTGAGCTTATCGGCCTTATCGCTACAATTTTTCCAAACGCCCGTATTATTCATTGCAGACGCGATGCAATCGATACCTGCCTGTCTTGCTTTACTTCAAACATCAATCAGGGTCACACATACATAACTGACCTCACGACGGTTGGGTTGTATTACCGTGAGTATGATCGCCTAATGCGTCACTGGAGGACAGTTTTCCCAGGGCGAATTTTTGAAAATCGTTACGAAGACATGATTTCGGATCAGGAAGGGCAGTCGCGCCGGCTGATCGATTACCTTGGCTTGGAGTGGAACGACACCTGTCTTCGGTTTTTCGACAAGGACAGCTCCGTCAGAACTGCCAGCAGCTGGCAGGTTCGCTAGCCGGTCTACAAATCGTCCGTCAAGCGCTGGAGAGACTACGGAAGTAAGATCCAACCACTGATCGCTGCCTTGGGCGACCTCGCAGAGGTTTGATCAAAATAGCGGTGCATGCGATGCGGGTCGGACCTGCAATCAAGGTAGGCGGCAGAATCGCTGCGCCTTGCTCCCGTCGGAATGACATCCGTAGCGTACGCCTGATAGTCGGTCGGTTTGATCGTGGCCAGCTCCACACCGGCGACAACAATCATGGATGTGGCGGGTTCCTCGATTTGCACAGCCTCCACAAATGCAAAAAACCCGGCGGTTGCCCGCCGGGTTCGATTTTGAGCCAGGCTCTGCCTGTTAGAACGAGCGCTGGAAGCGCAGGAGACCGCCGACGCTGCTCTTCTTGTCGGCATTGGTGAAGTTGGAGAAGTCGGCATCGTCGAACTTGCCTGCATTGAGGTAGTCGACTTCGGCCGTGACCGTGAAACCGGGAACCACATCGTAGGCGATGTTCGCGGCGACGCCGAGGTTCTTCCAGTCGTCATATGACACCTGGAGGTTGAACGAGGTCTTCTCGTTGATAGTGTAGGTGCCGCCACCCCAGAATGCCCAGTTGCCGCCCCACTGCTTGTAGAAGCCGCGCCCACCGGCGTCGATCGCGTAGTTCGAATCCGTCAGGTTGTCGTCGGTGCCGTAGCCGCCCATGATGAAGAGCGACAGGTTCTGCATCGGGGTGATGTCCAGGCGAACCTTGCCGGCGACTTCTTCGTAGTTGCTGTCGTAAGCGACGACGCCGGTGATGGCGCCCCAGCCCTGCGTGTACTTCACGCCGCCGACGACATGCGGAACGTAGCTGTCGATGGTGCCGACGGTGCCCGAGCCTTCTTCGAGAGAGACCACGGCCGAGAAGCCGTTGCCGGCGTCGAAGTAGTACTGGACGACATTGGTGTCGAAATCGCCGTAGGGAACGAGCGTATCCTGGATGACGTTGCCGGCGTAGCCGATGAACGTATCGAAGGCCGATTCGTCCTTACCGACGCGCAGACCACCGAGCTGGATCCAGGCGAAGTTCAGCGAGACGTTCTTGTTGCCGGCCGGGTTGGAGTTGAATTCATCTGCTTCCGTTGCCGGATCGTCTGCCGAGGGGTAGCCGTTGCGGTTGCCGAAGTTGAAGCGGGTCTCGGTGTAGGTCTTCAAGGTGCCGAGTTCGGTTTCCTGGCCGGTCCAGGTCTTCAGCGTGAAGCGGGCATTCTTGTAGAAGGTATCCTGCTCGTCGCCATCCTTATGGTCGAAGGATCTGGCACCGTCGAACGAACCCACGTCGCCGCCGCCGATGTCGTAACGGACATAGCCGCCGATGCGCAGGC